>CABQAB010000027.1 GCA_902461985.1 uncultured Bacteroidales bacterium
GCGGCTGCCGGCACCGTGAAAATGTATAAGGTAGAGCCTGTCGCCGAAGGTGCCAAAGGCTATCTCTATCGTGCAATAGTCCCTGCCCAGAGCGTAGCGGCCGGAGAAGTCCTTCTCGAAGTGGCACTTGCAGGCAATTCCTACAGGTTCAGGTCATCTGTCGCAGTTCCGTACGAAGCCGGAAAATACAGAAGAATCGAAGCGGTTATCGGCAATGAAGAAGGCGGAATCTCATTGAAATTCCCTGCCGGCAGCGCCGATGCCTGGACTCCGTCGGCCGGACTTCCGGACGGAGGCGGAGAGGAAGTGCCGGTGGACCTCATAGGCATTAAAATCGCCGGACTTACATCCGATACTTTCAGGCAGGTCGGCAATGCGGCTACATATCTTCATGACCCGGCAAATGCCAATTACATAAATGAAAGCTGCTGGGCCATGTCCACCTATACGAACGAGAGCATTTCAGCTGAAATTATCGAGAATGACGGGGCGAATGTCATCAGACTTTATTCCGAAGCAGGCGTAGCTTTCAGCTGGTTCAAAAGCGGTATCAGATACCACCATGTCGGAGAATTCAAACCGGGCTACTACCGTCTCGGCATAAACCTGAAAAAGGCAGGAGCCTCCGAGGGGCTTGGAGTATACATCAGAACTTCCAAAACTACGGAACATCCGTTCAATAACGGTATATTCTTCTCCGTCCCGGGCGCAAATGATTCATATACGGCGAGGAATTTCATCGGCGTCAAGAATACTGATTGGGAGACCAAGAATGTATATTTCGATTTCAATCAGGCATTTGAAGACGTTACTTTCACGACGGCAAACGGTAAGACACTGTATGACATGTCCTCGGATGCCGAAGCCTACGACTGGTTCGACCTCGCCATTATGCCTAACAGCGGGGGACAGCAGGAGTTCTTCATCAGTAACGTAGAACTCGTAAAGATTTCAAAGGAAGAGTATGACTCAAGAAAATAACAGCAATATATTACCATGAAAAATATAGAGAGAATCGCAATTCTGTCCGCAGCCCTTTTGGCAATGGCATGCAATAAGGAAACTGTCGTAGAGACCCCTCAGACAGACACTCAGGTTCATTTCAACATGACAATCGGCGGTCTTCCTGCCAGCAGAACCGTCACGGGCAACGGCACGGAAGGTATCCGCAACGTGGCGTGGAGGGCAGGTGACGCAGTCGGGATATTCGTCAATGGTGAAGCTCCGGCCCGTCAGTATGTCTACGAGACAGAGGGGGACGGCATCTGGAAAGAAGCAAGCAAGAACGATGCAATCTATGTCCGGACCACTGATACGTACAGTTTCTATTCTTACTATCCTTATTCTTCTGAAGTCGTCAAGGCCGCTTCCTTTGATGCCGTGGAGGCTGAAGTGCTTGCAGACCAGAGCGCAAAATCCGGAGAGACAAGCGGTTATGATCTCAGTGACGTGCTTCTTGCAGCAAGAACCGGAGTGACCGGTGACGAACTTGGAAATGTCGTTATGCAGTACTCCCATGCTTTCGCGATGGTTGAGGTGTTTGTGACCGGCTCTGAAGTGACTGCCGCTCCAAAGGCGGTGAGGCTTAAGAATGTTAAGCGTTCCGCAACTCTGGACATTGCAGCTAAGGAGGCTGCGTTGAAAGCTGATGCAGCTGCACAAAACGTGATTATGTGCCCCGTGGAGTCTACAGAAGAGACTGAAGGCTGGCTCTACCGTGCAATCGTTCCGGCACAGAGCATCGCCGCTGGTGACAGGCTGCTCGAAATCGAACTCGAAGACAAGAGCTGGTATTTCGCATCTCCGGACGGCGGTGTGGCATACACTGCAGGCAAATACAGGAGAATAGAGGCTACAATCGGAGCAGGCAAGACCGGTCTTACGTTCCCGTCCGGCAGTATTGATGCATGGGAGCCTGCAGAAGGCACAATCCCTCCGGTGAGCGGCATTGAAATTCCTGTGGATCTCGTGACCGTCAAGATTGCCGATCTGACAGCAGGGACTCTCGTGCAGTCAGGCAATGCGGCTACATATCTTCAGGATCAGACGAACAAGAGCTTTATAAATGAGACATGCTGGACGATGTCAACTTATGCAACCGGAGGCAATCCGGAGAGCATCGCGGCTGAGGTTGTTACGGAGGACGGCTTCAACTCAGTCAGGCTGTTGTCAGAGTCGGGAGTCGCTTTCGGCTGGTACAAGAGCGGACTCCGATATCATCACGTCGGAGAATTCAACCCCGGCTACTATCGTCTGGAGATTACCCTGAAGAAGTCGGCAGACTGTGCCGCGAAAGACCTTTCTGTCTTCATAAGGACGGACAAGACAACAGCTCACGCATGGAGTTCAGGCCTGTTCTTTTCATTGAAGAACAAGGATGGCAATCCTTTCCCGAGGGTGTCCACAAAGCCTGTCACTACGGAATGGGCTGTCAATACCATTTATTTTGACTTCAACCAGGCTTTCAGCACGGCAAATACTCCGGGTGCCAGTGATTCTTTCGAGAATGTTTCGGAAGACGCCGAAGCATACGACTATTTTGACCTGGCCATTATGCCTAATGGCGGCGGGAAGCAGGACTTCTATATAAGGGATGTCAATCTGATAAAGGTATCGAAGGATGAATATGACGCTCAGTAACAATCCTGAATCATGACTTACAACAATAAAATATTGCGGCTTGTCCTGTGCCTTGTGGCTGTGATGTCCGGCGTCATGTCGCTTTCCGCACAGGTGAAAGTCAGCGGAAAAATCACCGACGAAGCGAAAGAGCCGGTAATCGGTGCCAGTGTAATGGTCAAAGGCGCTACCGTCGGCACAATCACCGACATTGACGGCAACTTCACCGTCAGTGCCGACGAAAATGCCACCCTTGTAATATCGTGCATAGGTTTCGTGACACAGGAAGTGCCTTTAGCGAAAAGGACAAAGGTGGACATTGAACTCAGGACCGATGCCGAAATGCTCGAGGAAGTAGTGGCCGTGGGCTATGCCACAGTAAAGAAAAGCGACCTTACGGGTTCGGTTTCTAAAGTGGAGATGGAAGAACTCAACAAAGCCCAGGTGACTTCGGTGGACCAGGCCCTCGGAGGCCGTGTCGCAGGTGTGCAGGTCGTTTCCGGAGACGGCAGACCGGGTGCGGAGGCGAACATTGTCATCCGCGGCAGCAATACCATCTCCGAGAACACTGACGGCAACCCGCTCTATGTGATTGACGGTTTCGCCACTGAAGACGCCAATCTTTCGTCCATCAACCCCAACGACATCGCTTCCATCGATGTGCTGAAGGATGCTTCGGCAACTGCCATCTATGGTGCACGCGGTGCCAACGGAGTCATCATAATCACCACAAAACGTGGTTCTGAAAGCGCCCCGAAAGTCACTTACGACGGCTATATAACCTATCAGGAGAAACCGCAGCCCTTAGAACTCATGAACGGCTACGAATTCGTGTCCTATCAGGAGGAACTCCAGAACATGAACCAGCTGAGAGGCACATATTTCCGTTACGACACCGACCTCGGACGCTACCGCACCAAGGAGGACTACCGCAATGTCGAGGAGAACGACTGGCAGGACGTGGTTTTCCGCGCAGCCCCTATGACCAGCCACAACCTTTCCCTCTCGGGAGGCACGAAAAACACCAAGTACAGTGCAAGCGTATCTTATCTGAACCAGCAGGGAACCATCGTCAAGTCTTCATTCGAGAGTCTCAAGGGACGTGCAACCCTCGACCAGCAGATTTCCAAAAACCTCAAGGCGGGCTTTACTGTCAATTATGCCCACAACACCTCAATTGGTTCTGCTCCTGCGCAGGGCGGCGGCAGTGCAACCCAGTATTTCCTCTATCAGGTGCTGGCCTATACTCCTGTCAATTATGACAGGGAGGAGGCAATGGAGAATGACCTCGCCAACAATGACCCTAACTATCCATATAACCCGACCAAGACCATCCAGAACCAGTATTCAAAGATTCTGAGCCGTCAGCTCAATATGAATGTATATCTTGACTGGGCTATAATCAAGGATCTGACTTTCAGGGCTACGTTCGCATATAACTGGAGAACCGACCGCAGCGAAACCTATAACAGCAGGGACACCTATTGGGGCGATCCCCGTTATCAGGCAAAACAGTCCAACGGAAGTTTCAGCTATAAGGAATGGAGCGGCTGGTCCAATGAGTACACGCTCACCTACAGGAAGAAAATCAACGGACACAACATTTCGGCCATGCTCGGGGCTTCCCTCAACAGCAAGACCGTTTCCGTTCTCGGTGCGGCGTCCGTGATGGTCCCTTGGGATGAACTGGGCTTCTGGGGCATCTCGACAGGTACACCGGACAGCCTGACTGCAACGAACTTCAAGGACAACCTTATGTCAGGTTTCGCACGTCTGAACTATGACTGGAAATCCCGCTATCTCCTCACCGCTACGATACGTGCGGACGGTACTTCCCGTTTCCCTTACCATAAATGGGGCTGGTTCCCTTCAGGCTCGTTCGCCTGGCGTATCACCGAGGAACCGTGGATGCAGGGCGCGAAAAACTGGCTCACCAACCTCAAACTCCGTGCGGGCTGGGGCGCGACGGGCAACTGCAACACTTACAGGCAGTATCCTTCACAGGAACTTTACAGTGCCAGCCAGAACTATCCTGTCAACGGCAGTATAGACAATCCGGCCATCTACTACTCCCAGATGGCAAACCGGAACATGAAGTGGGAGACTACCTATCAGACCAACATAGGTCTGGACTACAGCTTCTTCAGGAACAGAATCAACGGAGAAATCGACATCTATCAGAAAAATACCGTCGACCTGCTTTTGGATGCGGAGGTCCCGCCTTCCATAGGTTTCTCGAAGGTCCAGCAGAACATCGGAAGTATCCGCAACAGAGGTCTCGAGTTCGTAATCAACACAGTGAACCTCGCCGGCGGCAGGGACAGGCTTGAGTGGAAGAGCAGTTTCAACATCTCTTTCAACAAGAGTGTGATTACGGCCCTTTCAGGTGATCAGGATTTCTGGATTTCAAACATGCAGTATCCTACAATCCAGAACCTTTACATCGCCCGCGTCGGACATCCGCTTTCAGAAATGTACGGTTACGTCTATGACGGAGTCTACCAGTATTCCGACTTCGACGAGGTGTCCCCGAACGTGTTCGTGCTGAAGGAGAACGTGCCGAACAACACCAATGACCGCGCATCCATCAAACCCGGAGACATGAAGCTCAAGGATATAAACGGGGACGGCCAGGTGACTCCAGAAGACCAGACAGTCATCGGTCACGGCCTCCCGGTCCATATCGGAGGTTTCACCAACACCTTCGCCTACAAGGGCTTCGACCTGAGCATTTTCTTCCAGTGGAGTTACGGAAACGATGTCATCAACTACAACAGGGCCAAGCTCGAAGACATGACATTGCGTAACGCCAACAGGCTCGCGACAGCTGTGAATCACTGGACTCCGCGAGTGGACAACGGCGACGGCACCTATACTGACGGGAACTACACCAATTATCTCTGGGGCGTCAAGGGCGACATCTCCGGAATCAATACGGACAGGGTAGTGGAGGATGCTTCGTTCCTCAGGCTCAAGAATGTGCAGTTAGGCTACAATTTCCCTGCGAAGCTGCTCAGACGTGCGAAAATCAGCAGCCTGAGGCTTTACCTCAGCGGCCAGAACCTCTGGACATGGACAGCATACACAGGATATGACCCGGAAGTGTCCACCAGAAACTCAGCTTTGACGAGAGGATTCGACTATTCGGCGTATCCACGTACAAGATCGTATACCTTCGGTTTGAAAGTGACATTCTAATCAGATGAAAACAATGAAAAGGACAATATATTTGATTTTGTCATCGGGTCTGCTGTTCGCTTCCTGCAACTTCCTGAATACGGACACCTACGGATACATGAACACGGACAATCTCTATCACGATGAGGCTTCATGTCTGGCCGGACTCTACGGCGTCTATGACAAGCTTCAGGCTTCCGGAGCCTACGGCCAGAACCTATGGGGCGACCTCGATGCCGGTACGGATATTCTCGTCTACAACCGTGGCTATGGCGAAAATGACCCTAAGGTCTGTCTGTACAATTACAACAACACAGTCGAAACCCTTGAACAGACATGGAAAGACCTCTATGAAGGTATCAACAGGGCTAACGACTACCTCGAACTCATAGGACGGAGGACAGACGAAGACTGCGGCGGCGCTGCCAACAAGGCCATGTTCATCGCAGAGGCGAAGGCCCTACGTGCCCTCTATTACATGAATCTTGTGGCTTTCTGGGGCGAAGTCCCGTTGAGGCTCGAAGCTTCACGCGATCTGGGCGTACAGCAGAAACCGCGTGCATCCCAGAAGGAACTCTACGCACAGATAACCTCCGACCTGCTTGATGCGGAGAAAGGCTGTCTGCCGGCAGATGAGCTGAATGCTCCCGGACGTATTGCTAAAACCACGGTCCAGGCCTTGCTTGCAAGAGCCTATATGTGGGAAGCAGGCTACCCTGTCTATGCTGACACATGGGAAGATGCCCTGAAATGGGCGCGTGAAGTGAAAAACAGCGGTCTTCACCAGCTTTACAGGGATGAAGACGGCATGAACGGCTATCAGGCTCTCTTCAAGAATATGTGTTCCGACAATTATGACCTGAGCTGGCGGGAAAGTATGTTCGAGGTCGAGTTCTACGGCAACGGAGTGGCTGACAAATCCAACGAGTCCGGCAAGGTTGGTTTGTATATGGGTGTCACTCAGATGCTTACTTCTGACCCTGAGGTGCCTTATGCATACGGATGGTACGACGGTACGAAGATTCTTTTCCGTCTCTATGACGAGGAAGGCGATGCCAGAAAATGGTGGAATTTCGCCGATTACACCTACGAGACTGTGGGTGACAAGGCGGTCGAGAAACCTGTGGACAAGACAAAGGCCCTTGACGGAAAAGCCGGAAAGTGGCGTGCAAAGTACGACCCGGTGCGTCCGTGGGCGAGAAACAACTCTTCCATAAATTTCCCCGTCATGCGCTATTCCGACGTGCTTCTCATGATTGCCGAATGTGCGAATGAAGTGAACGGCGGACCTACGCAGGAGGCGGTTGACGCTCTGAATGAAGTGCGCACAAGGGCCGGCGCAAGTGAAAAGGCTCTGTCCGATTTCGCAGGCCAGGGCGAATTCCGTTCATTCGTGCGTGACGAAAGAACCCGCGAACTCTGCTATGAAGTGCCGAGAAGAATGGAACTCAGGCGTTTCGGAGAAGACTATTTCATCCGCAGGGTGAAACTGACGGCCGATACCGACAACAAGGACCAGAACGGAAAGGATATAGGCTATATGCCGGACGACAACAAATCCATTCCTGGAAGAAATATCCAGAAAAAGCATATTTATTTCCCTGTTCCCCAGGCTGAGTTGAACACCAATCCTGCTTGCGGACAGAACCAAAACTGGTAAATCATGAAAAAGAAATCATTATATACTTTATTCCTCGGCTTCCCATGCCTGTTTGCCGCCTGTACGGCTGACAATCTGCAGAAACTCTCATTCGACGTGACACTGAGGAACGATGCCTCCTCCATCCACGTGGGAGAAGAAGTCGTGTTCGATTTCTCGGGTGACCCGGACTACATCGTATTCTGGTCAGGCGAAGACGGACATAAATACGAAAATCGCAACAGGACTTCCGTACAGGTCGATGAACTGGTCCTTTCCTATAGCGTACTTCAGAGATACGGAAGGCCGCAGACAAACGATATTCTCTCCATCAAAGTTTCCGAGGATTTCAGCGGGGACTACACGAAGGAGGGCATAGAAGCTGCCACATGGACCGAACTTTCCCAGAGGGACGACAAGGAGAAGGACTGGTGGGTGCCTTCGGGAGATCAGAATCCGGCATTTGCAGCCCAGGGGGACCTCTCCGCCTACAAGGACAGACCCTTTTACATAGCCTTCCAGTACAGGACTCCGGAAAAACTCTCTGAGGGTGTGCAGCACCCGAGGGTGGACATCACTCCGGTTTCCCTCGACAAGAGATTCGACGGCAAGACGGTCAGAGCTGCCAATCCACAGGCCGATATGGGGTTCCGTCATGTGAGACTGAGCGATGAAAAATACATCGGTACGGGAACTGGTGTCGATGCCACGACAATCAGGTTCCAGGCTGCCAATGACCAGGCGGATCTTGCCAGGTATATTGAAATGTGGTGCATCAGCCAGCCAATAGATGCAAGCAGAACTGCTACCGATAAAGGCGAACCTATCCGTTCTCTGACCGTACCGAGCGACTCCTATGTGCATGTTTTCACGGAGGCCGGCACTTACACCGTCACTTTTGTAGCCCGCAATGCCAATGCATGGAACACTGAAGAACTCGTCAGGGAAATCGTAATTGAAGTTCTGGACTGATAGAAGAAGATTATGAAGATATTTCAGAAACTCACCCTTGTATTTGCCTGTGCGGCGGTTTTCATTCAGGAGGCCGAGGCCCAGAACGTGTGGCGCGAATATGCGTTCGACAATTTCAGACGCTATTCGGAGGAAGCCGCAGAGGCGAAATTGACAAAAGAGCAGGAGAAAGGAATAAAGTTCTTCCGTGAACGCTATGCCGCTACGGCTTACAGAGGCTTTGAACTCCGCAAGGAGGAAATGGCCGTGGAACTTCTTGTCGCCAACATAAATGACGAGGGACGTTTCATGGATATGATAGCCGAAGAAGAGGAAGTCATGAAAGGCAGGGACCAGAATAAAATAGGCCAGCATCTTACCAGGGCTTTTTTCCGTATATGGAAAATCGCCGAGGAGTTCCGTGCCGACCGCTATGGCTTTTCCCTGGACAGGGATGTGCTTGAGAAATGCCAGAAGGCTGTTCTGTATTATGGGGATCTGGAGGTGAGCCGCAGCAACAAGGTTTCCCGTTTCCATGCTTCATGTTTCGCCATCCCTACTGCCGCTGTAAATGTCTATTTCTGTTTTCTCAAACTTATGGACAAGGTTGAGGCGGGCAAGAGCAAGGACAGGCTTTTGAACGATACCCATGATATGCTTATGGCCCTGGGGCTTCAGGCATGGACCCAGCCGCTCCGAAATGATTTCACTGATGAAGACGTGGTTCAGGTGGACCGTTTCCGCAACCATGTGTGGTGGGTCGGCGGAAATGCCCTCGCCTACCGTTCGCTTCTTCCGGTTGCGGCAATGTACAGGAATGTCGAGATGATTGAACTGTTGAGCTATGTGGCAAGCCACGGCATAGGAAGGACTTCCCAGAACACCTATGCGGACGCTTTCTGGACCGAAGGATGCACGGAGGACGGAGCGGGCTGGGGACACGGTATGCAATGTCTGGTATGGGGCTATCCTATAGACGGGAACCTCAATGCCATGTCCATGCTCACTTCTCTTCAGGGCAGTCCGTGGGAATCAGGACTCAGCGCCGACAATGTCGAGACCCTTTTCAATTTCATAGAGGGCAACAGCTGGTATTACTATAAAGGCTACACCATTCCTTTCCTCGACAGGATGACTTCGGAATATAAAAGTGAAACTAAGGATATCCGTACCCTTCCTATGGTAAAGCAGATGCTTAATGACTGGTCAGATTCTTTCAGCGGCAGACAGAGAAGCGAACTCAGCCAGTTCATGAAAGAGGCCGGGAAAAGGAATATCAATATGGAAGGCTATCCTGAAGGGGTATATTCCGGCACGCGCTGGTTTTTCAACAATGATGACCTGATCAAGAAGAACAGCCGCTACCATATTATGGTGAATATGTCTTCAGTGCGTTGCGACGGACTCGAAAGTGCTTCAGGCTTTGCGGATTCCTATAATTTCTATCCTACGGACGGCATGACACTTTTCCAGAAAAGCGGAGATGAGTACAGGACTATGGTCGGAGCGTGGGATGTGACTGCGACTCCGGGTGTCACTGCGCGTGAAGGTATGGACAGACTGACTCCGGTAACCAACTGGAGGGGATATTGCAGCCTTCATAATTTCGCCGGGGCGGCTACCGGAGGCGGGGAGAACGCCGTCGCGGGATATGATTTCGAGAAGATGAACGCTTCCCTGAAGGAAAAGGTCAATGACAGGGGCAATAATGACGGAAAGAATCCTGTACTGTACGGTGTCCGTGCCCGCAAGTCATGGTTCATGTTCGGAGACTATATGCTCGCGCTCGGAGCGGGTATTGAAAACCTTGAACCAGAGCAGGAAGGCACTATCAGGACTACTATCGACAACACTGCAATCGAAAGCGACGTGTTCATACTCCAGAGGGGAAGGGCTATTCCGATGAGAGGCGGCGTGTGGTCGTTCAAAGTGAACGACAATCCTGTCTGGGTGGCTCAGAAAGGCAAATTCGCATACACTATACTGCCTGAATACACTAAGGATGCCTATTTCTCGATTGAAACTCTCCAGACCGACTGGAACAGGTACAATGAGGCGAACAGCGAGAAGAAGGATCTGCCCTCTTCGGTAAACGCCCTCAGGTTGTGGGTGGACCATGGAAGGAATGTCACGAACGGCAGCTACGGTTATGTGGTCTATGCCGGGGATGAATTCCCTGATGAGAAACTGCCTTTCAGGGTGCTGCGCAATGATACGGCTGTCCAGGCCGCTGCTGCCGATGACGGCAGGACTGTCGGGGCCGTATTCTATGACTCTTCGGCCGTTCTGGATGCTGGCGGAGTGAATCTTTCCGTGTCGGCTCCATGCGTGGTGATGATTGACGGCGGCAGGCTCTCCGTCACAGATGCCAGGATGGATGCTTCGCTGGCGGAAATCACCGTCACTTACGGAGGCAGGAGCGTTTCCGTGCCTATGCCTCAGGGAGGACTCTGCGGCAAGGCGGTTACTGTGTCATTTTGATTGTAATGTCATATATGGAAAAATATTTACCGTACTCTTTCGCTGCGTGCCTGCTGATGGCCTGCACCCCCGCCTGGCAGCCTGAACCCGACGATAACGGCGGCAAGCCGGATAACGGAGACCAAATCTATGACACCGCCTGGGAGAATTTCGTCCATAAGACCGATAAGAATATACTTCCGGATTTTTCCTATGCCGGTTATCGTCATGGAGAAGAAGCCCCTACCGAAATCTGGGACTTGGGCTACAGGAAATACGACGTCACAGACTACGGTGCAGTTCCTGACGATGACAAATCTGACCGTCAGGCGTTTCTCGATGCCATAGACGCAGCATTCAGCAACAGTAACAAGCCGAGCGGCAAGGTCTGGACAACCGCAGGCAACGGCGGCACCATATACACGCCCTCCAAAAACAGGGTCAATGCCATAATCTATTTTCCTGCCGGCAATTACATCCTCTATGACAAGGAAACCGATGCCGTGCTCGGCAAGTCCCAGACCATTGAAATCCGCGGCGGAAATATAGTTCTGGCGGGAGCGGGACGGGACAGGACCTCCATCGAAATGAAGAGTGCCTACGAACCGCTTTCAGGGACATACGGCGACTATGCCGGGGATATGCTCAGGTTCAGGCACTGGACCGGCTATGCTGAAAAGGCGGATTTGGCTGCAGATGCTTTCAAAGGCGATTTTTCGGTCGAACTGTCTTCAGTAAGCGGACTTTCTTCCGGCCAGTGGGTCGCTCTGACTTTAGGCGATGCGGACGCCGGAAGCAGGGGTAACAACGACCCTGCGGTCATTGCGAAGACTCTGGCTCCTTTCAAACTGGAAAGCCGGATGACCCGGCTGAAAGACATAGGTGTCATCGGAGTGGAAGTCCATCAGATTTCGTCAATCAACGGAAATACGGTCAAGTTCAGGGAACCTCTGCTGAGGGATGTCAAGGCTTCATGGGGCTGGAAGCTTTCAACCTATAGTTACTATGAAAATGTAGGAGTCGAGGATCTCTCGTTCATCGGGCACGCCAGACCTGAATTCGTGCACGGACAGTGGACCGAGAATTCGGAATACGGCCCTCTTTCCTTTATGCGGGTGCTGAATTCATGGGTGCGGAGGGTCGGTTTCCACAGCGTGACTTCTGCAATTTCATTCGCTAACAGTGCCTATTGTTCCGCCTACGACATCACCATTGACGGCAACAGGGGACATACGGCAATCAATGCCGCAAGGTCTTCAAGGCTGTTTTTCGGAAAGACAGAAGATTTCAGCAATGCTTATGGAATCAAGGGAGCAGGCCAGCACCATGCCAACGGGGTGTCCAAATGGTCCAACGGTACGGTTATCTGGAACTGCGAGTGGGGAACGGACTCTAATTTCGAGTCTCATGCGACCCAGCCGCGTGCCACCTTGTATGACTGCTGCAAAGGCGGATTCCTCAGAGGACATCAGGGAGGTGCGGATTCGGAACTGCCGAACCATCTGGACGACCTCGTCCTATGGAATTTCGAAGCTACGAATGTAGGCGGCGGTACTGACAACTGGCTATGGTGGGGGCCTGAAACGCATTGGCGGTTCCTCCCGCCTTCAATTGTCGGATTCCATGGCGCGGAGGTGCATTTCAATCCTGACGAGGTGAAACTCAATGAGAGCCCGGGAGTTCCCGTCGAACCGCTCTCACTCTATGAGGCCCAGCTCCAGCTTCGTCTCGGATATGTTCCTTCATGGCTCATCGAATTGGAATAATTGGTATGAACAGAGTATTGACGATATTCCTTCTGCTTGTTCTTCCCCTCTTCGCATCAGCGGGAGAGCGGGAGCGTCAGCTGTCCATGGAAAATCTCAGGAAATACGACTGTGTGGGCGAACTGTGTGCAGATGCTTCGAAGGTGCAGGCCATAGAGGACTACAGGCATTATTTTGCCGCCAATCCATATCGCATAGACAAGCAGATAGCAGGCATGGACTGCAGAGACTGTCTGCCGTTGCTTCAGGCAGACGGCCGTTTCTCCGATTTGAAGGACGAGGACTTATGTAAAGGCGAGGACGGTCATGCGGCGAACAGTGCCGTGGGGATAGT
>CABQAB010000028.1 GCA_902461985.1 uncultured Bacteroidales bacterium
ACTCCGGAGCAGGTCGCCGAAGCCCCGGATTCCGTGACCGGACCTTATCTGAAGCCCCTTTTGAAGCCTTTCCCGCAACCAGTTTCCAAAACAGGAGAAACCGCTGATGAACAGTAGCACAAAGAAAATAAATTCCGAAATTCTGTCGCTCGCCATACCGAGCATCTTAGCGAATATCACCGTGCCTCTGGTGGGCATGGTGGATATAGCCGTTGCCGGCAACCTCGGCACCGAATCGGCTTCTCTCATCGGAGGCATAGCCCTCGGCTCAATGCTTTTCGACCTTCTCTACTGGAACTTTTCATTCCTGAGGGCCGGAACGGGAGGATTGACGGCGCAGGCATTCGGCAGAAATGATTTCACGGAAGTCATGAAGATTTTTGTCAGGGCTACAGGCATATCCTTAGTTTGCGCCCTTGTGCTGATTGCCGTCCACAGAGTGTTTGTAGACGCCGCATTGTGGGTCGTGGACGCGACTCCTGCCGTCAAAAGCCTCGCTGCACAATATTTCTTCATAAGAATCTGGGCTGCGCCTGCAACGTTGAGCCTGATGGCTTTCAAGGGCTGGTTTATCGGCGTCCAGGACAGTCTGAGTGCGATGATTGTGGATTTCGTCGTGAACGGGATGAATATAGGGGCGAGCATAGTTCTGGCCATGGGCTGGAGGGTCGTCGGGTTCGAAGGGATAGGTTTCGCAGGTATTGCCTTGGGCACGGTTGCGGCCCAGTATTCAGGTCTTCTTGCAGCGGTCATCCTCGTCCTCGTACGTCATCGCAAATACTTTTCAGGCATCCGCTCTTTAGATTTCAAAGGTATATTCAAGGGCGGCGAGATGCGGCGGTTCTTTGTCATGAACGCAGACCTTCTCGTCCGTTCTCTCTGTTTCATAGGTATTTATATCGGTTTTACCACCATTTCGGCGGCTTTCGGAGACCTTCTGCTTGCCACCGGCTCGATCATGATGAAGCTTCTGCTGCTGTTCTCCTATTTCACTGACGGTTTCGCCTATGCGGGGGAGGCCATGTCCGGCAAATACAAGGGCGCAGGGGACGGACCTTCCCTGAAGCGGACGGTCAGATGGACTTTCGCATGGAGTATGGGCATAGCCGGCATTTTCGTTGTCATCTACTATTTCGGAGGCTCATGGCTGCTCAGGCTCATGTCTTCCGACCCGGCCGTGCTTGACATGTCGTCCCGTTTTCTTCCATGGCTTCTGCTCATGCCTTTAGTCGGCTGCCCAGCTTTCACTTGGGACGGCATCTACATCGGTGTCACGGCATCCCGCAAGATGCGCGACTCTATGCTCTGGGCTGTCGCAGGCTTTTTCCTCGTCTATTATCTCGGCCTGCTGATTCTCGACTCGGCCTTTTCCGCACACACCGCCGACCACGACATCATTGCCCTGCACCTCCTCATGGCTGCCTATTTAGTGCACCTGCTCATCCGCACGATTCACCTTAGCTGCAACAGCAGAAAGATACTGGCTTGCCAGTGATGAAGAAACGCTTGGCTTTTTGGGGTAATTTTTTTACTTTTGCATATAAAACTATTCTTTATGAGACAGGAATTTATCCAGAATTTTATGATGAAAAACGGTGAATGTTTTGATTCATACCAACTTTCCCAGGTGCAGCAACTGCTTGAAAACATCGATGACGCAAAGGCTCCGATCATTCTCGGGCAGAGTTTCCAGACGCCGAACATAATTCTTATCATCGCGATTGTTCTCGGTTGGGACAGATTCTTCCTCGATGACATTGCAATGGGAGTCTTGAAGGTCATCACATGTTACGGCTGCGGCATCTGGTGGCTTCTCGACATCTTCACTGCGAAGAAGAGAACGACGGAATATAATTTCAGGAAACTCAGCGAAATCGTAATGGTGAACAGATAGCCTGCCAGCGGCTGCTCTACACTTGTTTATCTGCTGAAAGGCCATGAGAATCAATATGCCGGAGAAAATGCGCGTGCCACTTGTCGTGGCGGCAGTCATCTTCGGCTTGTCGGTTTTCTTCATTTTCGATCCGGCGTACAATATTTTCCCACGCTGTCCTTTTTATATGCTTACAGGCTGGAAGTGCCCTGGCTGCGGCTCCCAGCGGGCCTTGTACCAGTTGCTTCATCTGAATTTAGGCGAGGCCTTCAGATACAATGCCTTTTTCTTGCTTGTCATTCCCGTGCTCGTTTTTTTGCTTGTCTCTGAGTTTTACGGAGACCGCTGCCCGAAACTGCATGCTTTCGCCAGAAAGCCGGCTGTAGCATGGACATTGCTCGCCGCAGTGGCTTTGTGGACCATCCTGAGAAATGTTTTCAACTGTTGAATCACATTCTGTTTTTGCAGATGAACGGAATTTGAAAATTATTCCCGGTTGTGTCCTATATTTTAGGACAAAAATATTATATTTGTCCCCAAATATAGGACGGTATGGATAAACATTACATTAAGACCCAGATAGCAATGCGCCAAGCGGAATTTCCGACCGACTTGAGGAAACGAGAAAAATCACTTCCGGTAGGGAATGGAAGAATTGTTACGATACCCGGCGTGAGGAGATGTGGAAAGACATCACGTATGGAGGCCGTTGTCAATGAACTTCTGGCTTCAGGGGTCGACAGGAATCGTTGTTTGTGGATAAGTTTCGATGATGAGCGTCTTATACGCATGACTTCTGATGACCTTGACATGATTATAGAAGCCTACCGAGAGATGTATCCGGATATAGAACTGTCATCTGTGTATGTGTTTTTTGATGAAATACAGTTGATTGAGAATTGGGAGTATTTCGTAATGCGTCTCTATAAACATTATTCGAAAAACATATATATCAGTGGCAGCAACTCCACGATGCTGAGCAGCGAATTGAAATCAGCCCTTCGCGGTTGGCCTGAGGAAGAAGAGACCATGCCTCTTTCGTTCCGTGAATATTGCGGATTCAACGGGATAAAGACTGACAGCTGGATAGAATCCGATATCGCTAAATTGCGTAATGCTTTTGCCGGGTATAACAACGAAGGCGGTTTTCCGGAAGTCGTGCTCACGAAAAATCCGCTGCAGAAAGCAAAGATATTGCAAACTTATTTCGACACCATGCTTCTGAAAGACTTGTCGGAGCATTACAAGTTGTCGAATGTAGAGGTTCTTCGCTATTATCTCAAGCGTATAATGACTAACCTGACAAAACCGACGTCCATTCGCGCCATATATGGTGACATCAAGTCTCGCGGTCTTAAAGTGAGCAAGGACGACTTGTATGAATGGGCCAATTATGCCTGTGATATATTCATGTTTTTCCGTGTTCCGAATTACGGCAAGTCATTGCAGAAGATAGAAAGCACCAGGCCCAAGTATTATTGTATAGACAACGGCTTGCGGGATGCAGTGCTGCTTCCCATGAGCGATGACGATGGTAAAAAACTTGAAAACACCGTGTTCCTCCAATTGTATCGTCAGCGTACTCCGGTGGACAGGATATTTTATTATCAGGGTAGATGTGAATGTGATTTTGTTGTTCAGCGTGGCGCAGAAATCGACAAACTCATTCAGGTAACATGGAATATGGACGACGATGATACGCGCCGCAGGGAAATCAACGGATTGGTCGAGGCTTCGGAAGTTACCGGCTGCCGCAACCTCTTTATCATTACTGCAGACAGCAGCGAGGAAATAAGGCTTGACAACGGTAGCGTAATTCATGTGCTGCCTGCATGGAGGTGGCTGCTGGACAGGTAGACTGGATGTGATGACAATTCCCGGCACTGCACTGCGCACAAGTGTCTGTATCGTCCGCTATTGATAAAAATACTGAGTGCTCCTGAAAGAACTACTCTTCGAGGTCGGGCTCGTTGAACGGGAGAAGGAAAGGGTTGTTCATCCCTTCTTCGGCGATGGAAGTCGGACGGCCGTGTCCGGGGAGGACGTCGGTGTCTCCGTCGAGGCACATAATGCGGGTGAGTATGCTGTCCATAAGGGAGTCGTAGCTGCCGCCCGGGAGGTCGCTCCTGCCTATGCAGCCGGCGAAGAGCGTGTCGCCGCTGAAAAGGATTTTCCATGAGTCTGTGTCAGATGGAAGTTCACGGCAGAGCCAGCAGAGACCGCCTGCGGTGTGCCCCGGAGTGGAAATCGCCTTGAACTGAACCTTGCCGAAAGACAGGAGAGCGTTGTCCCCGACAAGTTCGATGCTGTCCTCAAAACTGTCGGGAACTGCGTGCCCGATGTTCCTGCAGGTGGCTTCCATCGCCTCTAAAGTCACATATTCTCCCTTGTGCATATAGACTTTGATGCCGAAGTCCCTGCAGAGGCGGCCGGCGCCGTAGACATGGTCCGGATGGGCATGTGTCAGCAGGATGGCTGCCGGTCTGAGTCCTTTGGAATTTATCGTATTCAAGAGATTCTCATATTCCCGGGCGGTGTCGCAACCCGGGTCGATGATGACGGCCGTCCCGTCAGAGCTGTCGCTCCGGACTATATAGCAGTGTTCCTCGAAACTGTTGAATCTGAATTTTGTGATGGCAATCATAGAAGTCGTTTTTTAGAAACTGC
This sequence comes from uncultured Bacteroidales bacterium, assembly GCA_902461985.1. GTDB lineage: Bacteria > Bacteroidota > Bacteroidia > Bacteroidales > UBA932 > Cryptobacteroides. Next base: position 4,541 of record CABQAB010000028.1, read on the forward strand.
TTTGAAATTTTTAGACAGCTTCTTGTTGAATGGGGCAAAAATACGAAAGTAATTTGTAACTTTGTACGATTGTAAAAGCTAAAACAACAAAATTATGCACGTAGCTATAGCCGGAAACATCGGAAGCGGCAAAACCACCCTGACCAGAATGCTGGCCGCCCAATATCATTGGACTCCGAAATTCGAATCCGTTGACTATAATCCTTATCTTGCTGATTTCTATGAAGATATGGAACGGTGGTCATTCAATCTCCAGGTTTACTTTCTCAACAAACGCTTCAAGGATGTGGTGGATATATCCAAAAGCGAAGACGTGATTATCCAGGACAGGACCATATATGAGGATGCGAGGATATTCGCCCCGAACCTACACGGGATGGGACTCATGTCCACAAGGGATTTCGAGAATTATTCGGACCTGTTCGACCTCATGATGTCCCTCGTCAATCCGCCCGACCTCCTCATATACCTCCGCTCGTCCATTCCAAATCTTGTGAACCAGATTCAGAAACGAGGCAGGGACTATGAAAAATCAATCAGAATAGACTATATAACCGGTCTTAACGAAAGATACGAGAACTGGATAAAGGATTACAATCACAGGCTTCTCATACTCGATGTGGACCGTCTCAAATTTGAAAGCAATCCCGATGACTTCCGGGAGATCTGCGATAAGATAGATGCCGAGCTCTTCGGCCTATTTTAACCATAAAATTCATGATATGAGCAAGAGAATAACTATCATTGACTTCGTCGAGAAGTATACCCGCGAGTTTTCCGAGCACACTTTTCTCCGCGAGAAGGTGAACGGCGTGTGGGTGGAGACTTCCTATGAACAGACCCGTAAGGAAGCCTATAGAATCGGAGCCGGACTTATGAAGCTCGGTCTTGAAAAAGGCGAGAAGGTTTCGCTCCTTTCGGAAGGGCGCAGTTTGTGGCCGCTGGCTGAACTCGGTGTGCTGTATGCTGGTGCTGTGAACGTTCCTCTTTCTATAAAGCTCGAAGAGAGCAACGACCTTATTTTCAGAATCAGACATTCGGATTCGAAATATGTCATCACTTCCGAACTCCAGCTGCCCAAGGTGCGCAAGATAATCGCGGACTGTCCTGCGGTGGAGAAAGTTATCGTGATGGACGACATCAAGGACCTTCAGGAGAACGAAATCGCATTGTCCGAAGTCATGAAAATGGGTGACGAATTCTTGGGTTCATCTCCTGAGGAGTTCGTAAACCGTTACAAGTCGGTAGGCCCGGATGACTATGCAAACATCAGCTACACGTCCGGTACGACGGCCGATCCTAAGGGAATTCTTCTTACCCACCGCAACTACACAGCGAACGTGGAGCAGGCCCATTCGGTAATCAGCATCGAGCCTGACGACGTGATGCTCATCATCCTTCCCCTCGACCACTGCTTCGCCCATGTCGCAGGATTCTACACGATGATGTCCTATTGCGGTTCCATCGCCACCGTCCCTCAGGGACGTACCCCTATGGAGGCTCTCCGCAATATCCCTATGGCAATCAAGGAAACCCGTCCGGCAGTCATGCTTTCAGTTCCGGCACTTTCCAAGACTTTCAAGAAGGCCATCGAATCAGGTGTGAAGAAAAAGAGCCCGTTCATCCAGAAGCTGTATCATTTCGCAGTCGAGAATGCAATCGCCTACAACAAGGAGGGGTACAACAAGGGCGGAAAGGACTTCTGGAGATGGCCTCTCGTCAAACTTTTCGACAGCCTGGTCTTCAAGAGCATACGCAAGACCGCATTCGGCGACAGGATGAAGTTCTTTGTCGGCGGCGGTGCGCTTCTCGGAATCGACCTCCAGAGATATTATTACGCAATCGGAGTTCCTATCTATCAGGGCTACGGTCTCTCAGAGGCGACTCCTATCATCTCGGCCAACTCTCCTGACGCCCACATACTCGGTTCGTCCGGGCGTGTCGTGAAGCCGATGGAAATCAAGATCTGCGATGCGGAAGGCAAGGAACTTCCATACGGCGAGAAAGGTGAAATCGTCATATACGGCGAGAACGTGATGGCCGGCTACTGGAAGAACCCTAAGGCCACGGAGGACACGATTGTGGACGGATGGCTTCATACAGGCGACATGGGATATATGCTTGACCCTGTTTTCCTTTACGTGACGGGCCGATTCAAGTCCCTCCTCATCAGTTCAGACGGCGAGAAATATTCTCCGGAGGGAATCGAGGAGGCCCTTGTGGAAAATTCAAAATACATTTCACAGGTGGTGCTTCATGACAACCAGGACCCGTATGTGATTCTGCTGATGGTTCCGAACAAGGACGCTCTCAACGAATATATGAAGAAGGAGCACCCTGGAGTCGATGCGGCTTCCGGGGAGGGAAAGAAACTTCAGCTGCTCAAAATACAGGCTGAGGTGGACGAGTACCGTGCAGGAGGTGCATTTGCCGGTCTGTTCCCCGAGAGATGGCTTCCGGCTGCCGTATGCGTGCTGCCTGAGGCTTTCACGGAGCAGAACCACATGGTGAATTCCACGATGAAGATTGTCCGCGGCAAGGTGGAGGAAGCCTACAAAGACAGGATGGATTTCGCCTATACTTCAGACGGCAAGAATATCGTAAATGAGCAGAATCTTGCGGCACTTTAATCTTTGGTGAATGTTCAATACTAAAATCAATAATCAAATGAGTAAGAAAAATGGAAACATTCTTGCGATTGTAATCATGTTCTTTTTATTTGCCATGATTTCATTCGTGACTGGACTTCAAAACCCTATGGGTGTCATTGTCAAAGAACAGTTTAGTGTGTCGAATGCAATGTCCCAGTTGGGTAACTTCGCTAATTTTATAGCTTACGCTTTCATGGGGCTTCCTGCAGGATTCATCCTTAAAAAGTATGGTTATAAGGTTACGTCTCTCGCAGCCGTATCTGTCGGTTTTGTCGGCGTAGGTGTATCATTCTTGTCAGGTATCGCTGAAAGCTTCGCAATTTATCTGATTGGAGCGTTTATCTCTGGTTTCTCAATGTGTATGCTCAATACAGTAGTGAACCCTATGCTGAACACTCTCGGAGGAGGCGGAAACAAGGGCAATCAGCTCATCCAGTTCGGAGGCTCTTTGAATTCCCTCGCAGCAACGATAGTGCCTGTGTTTGTCGGGTATCTGATTGGTGACGCGGCCAAGGCGAAGATTGCAGATGCTAATCCTGCCCTGTTCATTGCAATGGGAATTTTTGCACTTGCTTTTGTCATCATACTCTTTTCGCATATTCCTGAACCGGAACTCGAGGCTGCAAAAGCCGCTTCTGAAGAGGAGGAAAAGACAATGGACAGCATCAAGGGCGCTCTTTCCTATAGGCATTTCGTTCTTGGTGTAATAGCGATATTTGTGTATGTGGGAGTAGAGGTCGGAATTCCAAATATCTCGAATCTTTATCTGACTACGCCAACGAAAGAGGCGGCGGCCAAAATAATAGAGACATACGAATATCAGAATGCGCCTGAAAACACCGCTATCCTGGAAACATTGAAAGCTCAGGATGCAATTGCGGAGGACTCCGCTGACAAACAGGTGGTGGAGAAAGACGCTTATGAAAAAGCCCAGAAGGTCGTAAGCGGTGAGATTAAGGAGGGTAAAAACATCAATGCAGGTGTTGCTGGAACGGTAATCGGCATATACTGGTTCCTTATGCTTTGCGGAAGGCTTTTGGGTGGAGTCATCGGTGGAAAAGTCTCAAGCCGCACAATGATGATAACTGTTTCATCAGTAGCTGCGATTCTTCTTCTCCTCGGTATGTTCATGCCTTCAGTTATGGTCACGTTCCCTACGATTACTGCCGAACTGTCATTCTCCACGACGCTGATTCCTTTAGGAGTGGTGTTCTTCATGCTGTGCGGACTTTGTACTTCTGTCATGTGGGGTTCGATCTTCAATCTTGCGGTTGAGGGACTCGGAAAATACACTTCCATAGCTTCTGGCCTCTTTATGGTGATGGTATGCGGCGGCGGTGTACTTCCTCTTATTCAGGGCGCAGTAGCAGACTCAGTCGGTTATTTGCAGAGTTATTGGGTTCTCGTCGTTTGTGTTCTTTTCCTCTTGTATTATGCATTGAGAGGTAGCAGAATAGTAAATAAACAGGCGAAATAGGTTAATTGCAGAAAACAAGAAGAATATGGAAACAGTCAAAAATTCTATAGACAAGCAGTATGTGGTCGGAATCGATGTCGGAGGACAGACGACCAAAATGGGCGTTGTAGACACACGCGGACAGGTTATCTCCCAGATTGTCATCCGTTCGGACAGCAGTGAGGACGCAGGGGCATTCCTCGACGAGGTCGCTGCGGGACTCGAAAAGATAATCAAGGACGCTGGTGTTGAAGGCAATGTGAGGGGAATCGGAATCGGAGCCCCGAACGGCAACTACTATACAGGCATGGTGGAAATGGCTCCGAACGTGCTTTGGGCGAAGAACCGTGCGGTTCCTGTAGCAAAGATGCTTTCCGAAAGAATGAAGGGCATTCCCGTGGCGTTGACTAATGATGCCAATGCGGCGGCAGTCGGAGAAATGACCTATGGCGCAGCCCGGGGTATGAAGAATTTCATCATGATTACTCTCGGCACGGGCGTAGGCAGCGGAATCGTCGTCAACGGCGAAGTGGTCTACGGACATGACGGCTTTGCGGGCGAGCTCGGCCACGTGAGGGTGGTGCGCAACAACGGACGTCTCTGCAACTGCGGACGTACAGGCTGTCTTGAGGCATATTGCTCGGCCATGGCGGTGGCCCGCACGGCAAGGGAATGGCTGCAGATGACTAACGAGCCTTCTTCTCTCCGGCTTCTTGACAACATAACTTCAAAGGATGTCTACGACGCAGCGAAGGAGGGTGACGAACTCGCTATCCGCGTGTTCAACTATACCGGCCGAATCCTCGGCGAGGCTCTGGCCGACTTCATCCATTTCAGTGCGCCTGAGGCTATCGTCCTCTTCGGAGGTCTTGCACGCAGCAAGGAGTTCCTTACCGAACCTATCCTTACTGCAATGAATGAGAACGTGCTGCCTTTGTGGAAGGACAAGGTGAAACTTGTCTACTCGTCGCTCAAGGAGTCTGACGCCGCCATTCTCGGTGCATCAGCTCTCGCATGGGAACTGTAGTTTGCTTGTAAGGGATTGACTAAAAGGTCCTGAAATTGTCATCTCGACCGAGCATTGCGAGTGGAGAGATCTTCTTAAAGTATTGGTACTTAATAGATATCTCGACGACGCCCTTCGGGCTTTGCTCGATATGACAGGCTCTTTAGTCAGCCTCTTAACTTGGATAAAATGACCGTTATAAGTTTCGGCTTGTGGCGGTCATTTTTTTAATCAACATAGCAGAAGTTTCACATGCTCAATCGAGGCTGCCCGCTGACTGTACAGCATAAATCCACGCGGGCTACTTTATAATTTGTATATATAATGTATATTTTATACCTTTGTCAAGTTGTGAACGAACAAAGATATGGCTACTGTATTGAATATTAAGCGTAAAAACATAGACTTGCCTGTCGATGCTTTACAGAAACTGTCAATTATGGCAGCTGCACAAGGCAGAAGTCTTAAGAATTTCATTGAGACGATTCTGATTGCAAAGGCTGATTCGATCAATGTCCAGGTTATCGATAATCCATCTCCTTCTGGCGATGTCTGGTTTGATGATTCTGAAAATATCGCCGAACTTAATGAAGGTATTGCCGAGTATAAGCATGGAAAAACGCAGGCTTATTCTATGGATGAAATTCGGGATCTGCTGGGAGTATGACATATCGCATAGAATTGACATTCAGGGCAAAAGAGCATTTGGAGGAGTGGCGAAGGTCAGGACATAAGAAAACTCTCTCCAAAATTATTGCACTGTTCGAAGAGTTGCAGATTCATCCAAGAACGGGAACCGGTCAGGTGGAGCAGTTGAAAGGGAATTATTCCGGATATTGGAGCCGTCGCATAGACAAGGGTTCGCGTATGATATACCGTATCGATGATGAAGTTGTTACGGTTACGATAATTTCTCTCAAAGGCCATTATCTTGACCGATAGGCAGCCACTTGATTGACGGGTCGCGGCGCCACCATGTGAGCTGGCGGCGGGCGTAATGGCGGGTGTTGCGCTGGATGAGTTCGACGGCGCGGTCCAGGGTGGTCACCGGGCCGTCTCCGGGACTGGTAGGGCCCCAGCCCTCGGTGCTGACCTTGCCGTCAAGCCAGTCGAACCATGCGAAAATCTCCTTGTATCCTACGGTCTGCAGAGCAGGACGTTCGCGGTGGGGAATCAGGCTCCTCACTTCATCGACCAGCCCCTCGTCAATCATATTCAGGACGCGGGCGTCAATGCGCCTGTAAAGTTCTTCCCGGGGACGGCTCAGGCCGATTTTCTCAATCACGAAATCTCTCTGCCGCCGCGGTGCAGTCTTGAATGAAGAGAATTTCCGACCGGTCATAAGGCAGACCTCAAGGGCCCGTACGACCCTCTGGCCGTTCGACAGGTCTATCTGCCTGCAGGTCTCAGGGTCGAGTGCCGCAAGTTCCGCAGCCAATGTCTCCACGCCCTCCTGCTTCCAGCGTGCCGTCAATTCCTCCCTCAGTTCCCGGCTGGCCGGCGGAAACTCGTCCAGTCCGTTGCAGAACGCATCGATGTAGAACCCCGAACCCCCGCACATCACGAGAGTCCTGTCCCCCTCGGCGAACAGCTGCGACACCAAGGCGTTCGCCTCGATCTCATATTTTCCGGCTGTATAGTCCTCCGTAACCGAACGTGAATGAATGAAATAATGCTTCACCGCACTGAGCTGTGAAGCATCCGGGACAGCTGTCCCTATAGTCATCTCCTTGAAAATCTGTCTCGAATCGCAGGAAATCACCGGACTTCCGTATTCTTTTGCCCTCTCAATCGCAAAGTCCGTTTTCCCGGAGGCGGTAGGCCCCAATATAATCAACAGCCTTTTCAAATCATATATATTTTCAGATCAGGAAGATTGCAGGATAAGGACGATTCCTTAATATGAATCATCTGTTCCCTCATTCTCGTCATAGATGACCTCCTCCTTGTCGTCTTCATCTTCATCGTCGTCATCCTCATCCTCCTCGTCAAAATCCTCATCATCGTCCCAGTTGCCTTCCTCTTTGCGGATGATATTGCGTTTCTTGTCCTCCGGCAGGTCTTCGTAGGCCACATAACCGTTCTCGAATTCAATCGGATTCGGTCCTTTCATGCTGATGAGCAAAGGATAAACTTCATCGGCATTCTTTGCGTACTCCTCCACGAAATCCACCAAAACGCTCTTCTTGTTGGTCGTGTCATAGAAATATACAAAACTGTTTTCGCCTCTTGCATGGCACTGTCCTACAGTCACATTGTCAATCGTACCCTGTCCGAGGTCCTGTATGCTGTAACGCGCGATGGCACTGCCGTTCTCTCTGACCGATTTGAAAAGCACAATCTGGTCCATTGGAAAGTCCATGTCTGCGTGCATCTTCTTGTGGAACGAATAGAGCGAATTGCTGTCCTTAAGTTCGTAAATCCTTTCAAAACCCTTCAGCCCGGGCAGGGAAACTCTGTATTTCAATATCTTAGCCATAGAACATAAAAATATGCGGGCGACGAAAGCCCTGAAGCGGCGGCAAAGTTACAAAATGTAAGTCAAACCTCAATAAAAAGATATTCAAGAATGATGGGCAGACGGCATATTCTTCATGATTCCCGTGCCTGAACTCTGCTTTGACTCTGTCTTGGTTCCGCCCGGACTCTGCTCATGATTCCGCTTGATTCCGCGTCCGGCATAGTTGGCAAATCGGTGCGGAATGTGTAAATTTGACGGATTCATAGCCGCAGACTGAAATGGAAAAAGACACTTTTCTGACAATAGCCACGTCCTCGCAGGGAACTTTCCGCGACAACGGAAGCCGTTTCCTTGCCTTTGCCTATCCCGTAGAAACGGAGGAGCAGGTCAGGGAAATCGTGGCGGGCCTGAAAAAGGAATACCACGACGCCCGCCATCACTGCTATG
>CABQAB010000029.1 GCA_902461985.1 uncultured Bacteroidales bacterium
CTTCGAGGGCGTGGTATGGTCATCCGCCAGGCTTGAATCGTTCAAAAAGGCTGTCGGCGGAAGAATGGCCGGGGAAATCAGGATACGGGACAAGGAGAACGACTGGCTCGAACTGAGCGGATGGATAAGGAATCTTCCGAAACCGGCGGGCATATTCTGCTGCAACGACGAATGTGCCAAGACCGTAATCGAGACCTGCAACAGCATAGGGGTCAAGGTGCCGGACGAGCTCTCGGTCCTCGGCGTGGATGACGACTCCTTTCTCTGCAGCATCACTTCCCCTGCAATTTCCACGGTAAAACTGGATTTCGCAGGATTAGGCTACAGGGTGGGGCATTTCATCACTGAAGCCGTGGTCTCAGGACATTGCGAAGTCTGCGAAATAGACCACAAGCCTGTGGAAATAGTCGAGAGAGAATCCACGCCCCGGTGCCAGATGGACGACAGATACATAATCGCCGTAACCGACTACATGAAACAGCATTTCAGCGAGGGCATAGAAATCAAGGATGCAATCAGGGACATACCTCTTTCCCGGCGAGCCGTCGAGCAGCGCTTCTCCAATGCCACCAACGGAAGGACCATGCACAGTTTCCTCACGGAACTCAAGGTTGGAAAGATGAAGGAAATGTTAGTCAGCACGGATCTGCCGGTATTCAACATAGCTCTGGCTTCAGGATTCAAGGAGAATTCCAACGTAAACCGTATTTTCCGCTCGATAACAGGGCTTTCGCCAAAAGAATTTCGCAAGATTCACAAATAATTGATAGATTTGCAGACTGTAACAACCGGATTCCCGGACAAACTGATGTATATGAAAAAAATCCCTTGGTCAGCAGCCATTCTGTTATGTATCTCTTTCCTTGTCTGCGGATGCGTGGAACAGATTCCGGACAGACCTGAACCCGATTCCGGAAACGAAAAACCTGGCGGAGATGAAAATCCTGACGGAGGAAATGAAAATCCCGGAGGGGAAGCTGATTCAGCGTCGGATCAGATAGTCATTCTTTTCACCAACGACCTCCACAGCCAGATCGAGCCCTTGGATCCGGACTCGCAATACAATGCCGGCAAAGGGGGCGTTGCGAGAATCAAGGTGTTGGTGGACAGCGTGAAAACTGCCGAGAAAGCAGTAATCGTGGCAGACGCCGGGGATTTCGTGCAAGGCAGTTTCTACTTCACCTGCCTGGACGGAGACGTGGAAATGGCGGTACAGAAAGAAATAGGCTATGATATCCGCACCATAGGCAACCACGAATTCGACAAGAAGATTCCCGGACTTGCACACATGCTTTCCCTCAATGACGTCCTGACTGTCAGCAGCAATTACGATTTTTCCGCGACCGTGGTTTCGGAAAACGTGAGACCTTCGGTTTTATTGGAAAGAGGAGGGCACAAAATCGGTTTCATAGGCTTAGGACCACGTCTGAGCGGGCTTGTAGACCCGAAATCCTGCGAAGGGGTCATATATTCCTATCCATGGGAAGACGCCGACCGGGTGGCTGCGGAACTGAAAAAACAGGGAGCGGAGATGGTCATAGCCCTTTCACATTTAGGCTATAACGCCACGAGCACGGCCAAGTATTACGACCGCGGGTTCGCCATGGCCACGGAAAACATAGATTTCATCATCGGAGGGCACAGTCATACTTTCCTGACAAGGGCCGATTATGCGACCAATCTTGCAGGGACGGAGGTGCCCATAGTCCAGACCGGCAGCAGGGGCATATATTTGGGATATATGAAAATAGACTTCACCCGGACCGGCAGGTCGCGCTACTCCTACCGCCTCATCCCGGTAAATTCCAGATTAGACTCCCGCACCGATCCGGTTTTCAACTCCATGCTCGCAGGCTGGGCGGAGGATCTCGGCAGACAGATGGACGAAGTGCTCGGCTATTGCCCGAAAACCATGAGGAAAGGCGTTCCACAGGGGCTGCTCGGCAACTGGGCGGCAGATGCCCTTGTGGAAATCTGCAGGGACACATTCGGCACTGCGCCAGACCTTGCAATCTGCAACAACGGAGGGCTGAGAACGGAACTGACTCCGGGAGACGTGCGGAGGAAGGACATTTATGCGGTCTTCCCGTTCGACAACAAGCTGTGCCTGCTCGAACTTCAGGGGACAGTGCTCCTTCAGATGTTTGACGCCATAGCCGCATACAACGGTGAACCGGTGAGCGCGGACGTACGTCTCCGCATAAAGGACAAGAAAGTTGCAGGAGTGACGGTGGGCGGACAGGAAATAGATCCGGACAAGACATACAAGGTCTGCACTATCGACTACCTTTCCAATTCGGACCACTACCATCTCGGAAGATACCTTTCGAGGGAGGACAGCGAAGACTTCGTATATGACCTGGTCTGCGACTACGTCAAACGGCTCACTGAAGAGGGGAAAAAGGTGGAATCGCAGATCGACGGCAGAATCACCGCCGAATAAGTTGTCATCACCATAATTCCAGGGGATGAACCCGTCTTTTTGCCGGAAGTCGTTTAATTTTTTGTCATTATAAATTTTATGAGGTAATTTTGAGGATATTTTTTCTGTTCCGTCTGGAATAATCCCTCAAATTTGCAGATTCATTTGCATTATATATGGAAAACACAACAGAAAGCACAAGGCAACTTAAAGTTGCGAGAGAAATACAAAGGGAAGCAGCCGAAATCATACGCAGCAAAGGAATGGCGGCGTTTGACGGGGCATTGGTCAGCGTCAGCGGAGTGAAGGTCAGTTCCGATCTGTCCGTAGCCAAGATTTACGTGAGCGTATTCCCTTCCGCAAAGGCTGACGCCGTGATGGGGAAACTCAAGGAAAATGTGAAGGCATACAGGGGCGAGCTCGGCAGGGCGATGGGCAGACAGCTGAGAATCGTGCCTGAAATCATCTTCTATCTCGACTCCAGCCTCGACTATGTGGAACATATCGACGAACTTCTGAAAAAATAGGAAGCTGTTAGAATTTTTGTCATTTGAAATTGAATGTAGGGCTCAGAATAGCCTGGCGTTATCTTTTCGCCAGAAAATCGCAGAATGTAATCAACATCATCTCTGCGGTGAGCGCGTGCGGAATGGCCATCGGCACTGCAGCCCTCATAATAGTCCTGTCCATATACAACGGATTCGACAGAATCATCGAATCCAGCATGAGCATTGTAGAACCTGACATTCTCATATCCCCGTCAAGCGGAAAATATTTCGTTCCCGAGGGGGAAATCTACGACCGTCTATATGCCGACGGAAGAGTGGAGAGCATCTGTACCATAGTCGAGGAAACTGTTTTCCTCACCTACGGCAGACAGCAGTCTACGGCAATCGTCAGAGGAGTGGACGAAATCTACGAAGAGGAATCGGTGATTGCGGAGAAAATCGTCAGAGGGGAATATAAACTGCATCGGGGAGACGTGCCTCTCGCCTGCGTAGGAACAGGGCTCGCTCACAGACTCGAACTGAACCCGGCTTTCCTGACAGGTCTTGACATCTGGTACCCTTCCCGCAGCCGCAAGTTCTCCGTGATTAACCCTGCGGCTTCACTCGAAAGCGTAAAAGTCTGGCCTTCAGGCATTTTCAGCATCAACAACGATGTGGATGAAAGCTTGGTCATAGTACCTGTGGAAGTGATGAGAGAGCTTCTGGAACTTGACCGGGAAGTGACCGGAGTGGAAATCAGACTTGCCGGAGGGGTGACGGAAAAAGAATGTGGCAGGCTGATAAATGAAATCCGCAACGCCCTTGGTGAGGGTTTCATCGTGAAGGACAGGTATATGCAGAACGAGTCGCTGTACAAGATGATGAAATATGAAAAGGCGGCCATATACCTCATTCTGGTCTTCATGGTGCTCATCATATCCCTCAACATCTACGGCAACCTGACCATGCTTACGATAGAGAAAAGGGAAGACATCTTCACTCTCAGGGCAATGGGGGCTCCGGACAAGCTGATACGCCGCATCTTCCGTCTTGAAGGCTGGCTCATCACCCTCTGCGGTCTGGCGGCCGGGGCGGTCGCAGGCATCGCGGTCTGCATGGTACAGGAACATTTCGGAATGATAAAAATGCCGGGAGGATTCCTTGTCTCGGCCTACCCTGTCATAATAAGCTGGGCTGATGTGGCGTTGGTATGCATCAGTGTGGCTGCAATCGGCTGGCTCGTCACGCTCGTTCCCGCCATCCGGAGCACAAGGAAAGAAAATGAAAACGCGAAAAATCCAAAGATATGAAACTAATCTCCGTAATAATCCCGGTCTATAAAGTCGAAAAATTCATAGGACGCTGTTTAGACTGTCTCTTGGCACAGACATATCCGCATTGGGAGGCAATCTGCGTGAATGACGGCAGCCCAGATTCCAGCAGGGACATCATACTTCGATATGCAGAACGGGACGCCCGCATCAAATTGGTCGAGAAAAGTAACGGAGGACTCCCTTCAGCAAGAAATGCCGGCATGGAAGCGGTCTCCGGAGAATATGTCATATTTTTGGATTCCGACGACTTTCTCCACCCACAGACAATTGAATTTGCAGTATGTCTGGCCGAAAGGGACGGGAGCGATATGGTGACATGGTACAAACACCCCAATTACCGCAACATCACCTTCATCAGGCACAAATTAGGGTTGGACACTATCGATTACAGACCATACGGGTACAGAAAAAAATTCGATCTGGGCAAAGTCAGGTCGCGCTGCACGGACAAACTGTACGAACATCTGACGGAATACTCCCATCCGAAGGGGATTGACTGGCCGATGAAGCATTTTTATGTATGGAGAATGATGACAAGAACCTCTCTGATCGGCGACCATCGTTTCTACGATGACATCCGCTGTTTCGAGGATTTTCCATGGTGGCCGGAAATACTGCTCAAAAAACCCGTAGTAACCATGACGAAACTGCCGTTCCACTTCTACTATCCCAATTTCGGCTCCATCGACCTGAGTTCCTCAAGGCTGAAAAAAATCCGATACTGGTGTCTTGGACTCGAAAAGGCATGGGAGGTCATGGCTGGCAGCGGCGAAGATGAAATCGTAAGGGCCTGGTCACACAACTGCAGATGGCCGGTAATCAACATTCAGATAGCCAAAAGGCTGGACAGTTTCGACCCGTCCGCCGCAGAATGTGAATTCCTGGTCGGTATCCTCAGAAAACTGAAGGCTGACGGAGCGTTCTGCAATCCGGAGACAGAGGCCGACAGAAAAAGTCTGGCAAAAATCAACAGCTTTATCGGAGAATGATGGAGAAGAGACTATACCTTATTGACGGCCATGCACTTGTCTTCAAGATGCACTATGCCTTGGGGGCGCATCCCATGTTGAACTCAAAAGGCGTGGACACCTCCATCCTCTACGGCTTCACGAAATATGTACTGGAATTGATAGAGAAGGAACAGCCGACCCACCTTGCGGTCTCTTTCGACCCTCCGGGAGGGACTTTCCGCCACGAGGTCTACCCTGAGTACAAAGGCACACGCGCCGAGACTCCGCAGCAAATCATCAATGCACTTGAACCTCTGTGCGGAATCTGCCGTGCCTTGGGCATTCCAGTACTTATGATCCCGAAATTCGAGGCTGACGATGTCATAGGCTCCATGGCGAAAAAAGCGGAAAAGGAAGGCTTCAAGGTCTTCATGGTCACCCCGGACAAGGATTACGGGCAATTGGTGACCGACAACATCAGCCAGATAAAGCCGGGCAAGGCAGGTTCCGACAACGAACTTTTCGACAAGGACAAGGTCTGCGAGAAATACGGGGTTTCCGATCCGCTGCAGATCATAGATTTCCTCACCCTGTGCGGCGACACGGCGGACAATGTGCCCGGAGTCAAGGGAGTGGGTGAAATCGGGGCTAAGAAACTCCTGGCCCAGTTCGGCAGCGTGGACGGCATATACGCCCATATAGACGAGCTCACGCCACGTCAGAGGCAGATGTTCGAGGATGCCCGCGGCCATATCGGCATGAGCCGTTTCCTCGTCACCATCAAGACCGATATCGACCTGGACGAGTTCCCGACTTCCGACATGGAAATCAACAAGGTCTACGGGAAAGAGGCTTTCAGGATTTTCGATGAATACGAGTTCCGTTCGCTCAAACGCTATCTTGGACCTGAACCTGAGGACTACGATGGCCCGGAACAGGAAAGACTCCCTGAGTTCAGTTTCGAAACGGGAGACGTTTCCGGCGTATGCGTGGCAGCAAGGCGGTCCGGAATGTGCGCGGTCGTAATTGACGGGGACTCCTGCCATGTCTCTGCAAACACAGAATCGGGGATTATGGCAGCCGGCGGCTCTGTAACCGGGTTCGCGGAACTGCTTGCGGACGGTAATACCGCCAAATGCGGTTTCGGACTGAAGGAGATATGGAAAGAGTTGAAAGCCAAAGGCCTGTCATTGGAGGGCAGACTTTATGACATAGAACTGATGGACTATCTCATAGACCCTGAAAAAAGCCATCAGGCTGACGTGCTTTCGAGGCTGCTGCTCGGAGTGGATCTGGAAGAAAAGGGCGGTCAGTCTGAAGAGCTGTCGCTTTTCGACGAGAAGGAAGAGAGTTCGGATCTGTCGCGGCAGGCAGCCATCTATTTGGCTCTCAACAATATAATCCAGTCCCAGATTGAAGAAAGGTCACTTTCGGAACTGTATCTGAAGATGGAAGAGCCTCTGATAAGGGTTCTTGCAAAAATGGAAAACGAAGGGGTGAAAGTGGATATGCCGCAGCTGCGACGCTATGCGGACAGTCTCAGCCTCGAACTTGCCGCAATTCAGGACACCATACGCGAACAGGCAGGAGAACCGCAGCTTAACATTCTCTCTCCAAAACAAATCGGCGTGCTGCTGTTCGAGAAACTGAAACTCGACCCTAAAATAAAGGCGAAGAAAGATGTACGGTACGAATATCCGACTGACGAAGAGACCCTGCTCAAGCTCAAGGACAAGCATCCCGTAGTGGGAAACATACTTGAATACAGGGCAGTCAGGAAACTGCTTTCGACCTATATCGAACCTTTCCAGAGCCTGATAAACCCTGAAAGCGGAAAAATCCACACGACTTTCAACCAGGCCCTCACTGCTACCGGACGCCTCAGTTCCGTGAGACCCAACCTCCAGAATATCCCGGTAAGGACCGAAAGAGGCAAGGAAATCCGCAGGGCGTTCGTCCCTTCCCGAGAAAACGGACTCATAGTTTCAGCCGACTACTCGCAGATAGAACTGAGAATCATGGCCCACCTCAGCTGTGATTCCAACCTTGTAGAGGCTTTCCGCGCAAACGAGGACATACACGCCCTCACCGCCGCCAAAATCTTCGGGGTTGACATCGCAGACGTGACTCCGGAGCAGAGGAGAATCGCCAAGACAGCCAATTTCGGCATCATCTACGGCATATCGGCTTTCGGGCTGGCGCAGAGGCTCAGGATTTCGAGAAACGAGGCGAAGAACATCATAGACGATTATTACAGGCACTTCCCGTCGATATCCTACTATATCGAGGACACTTTGGCGGCCGCAAGGGAAAACGGCTATGTAGAGACCGTATTCGGCAGAAGACGCTATCTGCCCGGCATAAATTCCAGGAATGTCACTCTCCGTTCATTGGCCGAACGCAATGCAATCAATGCCCCGATCCAGGGTACGGCGGCGGACATCATCAAACTTGCGATGATAAACGTTGACCGCAGAATCAGTGAAGCAGGACTCCAAAGCCGCATGGTGCTCCAGATACATGACGAACTTCTCTTCGATGCAGTGGCAGAGGAAACCGGACAGCTCAAACAGATGGTAGTGGAGGAAATGGAAAATGTGGTGCGTCTCAGCGTGCCTTTAACAGTAGAATGCAATGATGGAAAAAACTGGCTCGAAGCTCACTAATCTGAGTGACATTGAACTGATTCACAAAGCTATGGAGCAGGACCAGATGGCTTTCGTAATCCTGTACCAGCGTTATTACAGCGCGTTGTACGCCCATGTCTCGAAATTCATTTCCAACAGGGAGGACCTTGAAGACGTGTGCATAGAGTCTTTCCAGAAGGCATTCAGCCGGATTGACAGCTACAAGGAGGAATTCATGTTTTCCACATGGCTTTTCAGAATAGGCCAGAACACTGCTTTCGACCATCTGAGCAAACGGCAGAGGAAGGAAGAGAATATGCCGGTGCAGACTCTCAGCTACACCAAAGACTCGCAGCTGGAAGTACCGTCAGGGGCGATTTCCCCGGAAGAGACGGTCATCAACCAGGAAGAATACGACAAATGGCTGACTATCATTGACTTGCTCAAAGGGGACTACAAAACTGTAGCCAAGATGTTCCTCATTGACAATTTCGGATATAACGAGATAGCCGAGGCCCTTGACATGCCGCTCAACACCGTAAAGACGAAAATACGCAGGGCAAGGGCTCAGCTTACGAAAATGATGGATACGGACGACGAACTCCTGTAAGTAATACCATGTGTCCGCAAGAATACGGACATGCTTGAAGATGTTTCTTGAAATATGAGATTTGAAGAATTTGAAAATACTGTCAGAGCCCTGCTCCCGGAAGTGACTGAAGAGGCCGTAGAGCGGTTCCGCCGCATGGATGGGCTATACAGGGACTGGAACTCGAAAATAAACGTGATTTCACGCAAAGACATAGACAATCTCTACGACCATCATATTCTCCACTCCCTGGGCATTGCGCTCTATCTGCGCCTGCAGGAACCGGAAACCTACAGGGAATGGCTTTCTGGCGGACCTGTGAGAGTTTTAGACTTGGGATGTGGCGGAGGATTCCCGGGAATTCCTTTGGCTGCGTTCTTCAGCAACGCGCAGTTCGTGCTCTGCGACTCGGTCGGCAAGAAAATCACGGTTGCAAGGGAAGTCGCGTCCTCTCTCGGTCTGGAGAATGTGGAATGTGTGAACGACAGGGCGGAGAACCTCAACGGCTGTTTTGATTTCATAGTGTCAAGGGCCGTCACTTCTTTAGAGAATTTCCTGCCATGGGTCAAAGGCAAATTCAAACAGGAGATTCTCTGTCTGAAGGGCGGCGACCTCGCGGAAGAGACAGCAAAAGCGATGGGCAGGTTCAATCTCGCCAAAGGTTCCGTTTCGGTCTGGCCTCTGTCCTCAGTACTTCAAGACGGATATTTCGACGGCAAGACCGTCGTTTCCGTCACAAGATTTTAGAAGATATCCTCGCGGCAGGACCTGTAAGATAGACATCCTCGAACTTCACACGTCTGCCCGGGGTGGGTTCAGCTATGTTCGGGACATGGGTGAGCATGGGATTGAATTCAACTGAAAGGTCATCGATACGCGCCCGTACGTCAACCTTGTAGCCAGAAAAAATCTCTAACTTGTAGGCAATTGCAGAAGCAACGATGCCGGTTCCGCAGGCAAGGGTTTCCGCTTCCACACCCTTTTCAAAGGTACGGACACGCAGCCTGCCGCTTCCAAGGACCTGAACGAAATTCACGTTAACCCCTTCGGGCGCGAATTCATCCGCCCATCTGTAATAATTTCCCTCATCATCGACATCCACAGTTTCCGTATTCTCGACGAATTTCACGAAGTGCCTGGTGCCCGTGTCGATGAACCAGCCGTCAAGGCAGCCGTAGAATTCAGTCACATCTTTCATCTTCAGCCTCACGGTGCAGACACCTCCCTCCCGGCCCAGGATTTCTCCGCTGTGCAGGCCGTCTGCAGCTCTGAAAAGGTATTTGCCGCCCTCAGAAGGTTCAATGCCAAGATAGTCTGCGAAAGCAACTATACAGCGTCCTCCGTTCCCGCACATCATGCCTGTAGAGCCGTCTGGGTTGTAATATTCCATGATGAAATCCGGGACAGAAGACTCCCCGTCAGAAGGCCCGGCTTCACCTGCAAGCGAAAGTATCATAAGCCCGTCCGCCCCGATTCTGCCGTCAGCCGCCACGAATCCGCTCTGCCTGTCGCACAACGACATTATTGCGGACGATTCCCTGAAGCCGTCCACTCCCCCTTTCCGGCCGTCCAAAACGATGAAATCGTTCCCCGCACCGGAATATTTGAACAATTCCTGCATATTCAAGACTTTGATTTAAGTTCTGCAAGCCAGCCTGAAACGGTGCGGGAGACTATTCCTCCTTTTGGCCGTAGAAATCATCATAGTCCTCCATGGAACGCCTGATGACATCTTTGGCTACATCCGCCCCGTAGGTGCTGACGAATTTCATTCGCAGATTGGTTTCCCCGGGAATGTCCTTATAGGTAGTGAAATAGTGGATAAGTCTTCTGACTATCTCTATCGGCAGTTCTTCTATATCGTTGTAACGGCCGTAGACTGCATCGTTCTTCAGTACAGCTATGATTTTGTCGTCAGCCTGATTGTTGTCCAGAAGGCGCAGACCTCCGATCGGCCTTGCCCTGACGAGTATATCGCCATGAGTCACGTCCTTTTCAGTGAGCACGCATATGTCGAGAGGGTCTCCGTCTCCTTCCACATCATACCTCGCGAGAGCCTTGTTGGTCAGCTCCGCCATCTTTTCCTTACACCATGTCTTTGGAATGAAGCCGTACAGAGACGGGACTATGTTGGAAAACTTCTGGGGCCTATCTATAGACAGATAGCCGGTTTCCTTGTCAACTTCATATTTTACCGTGTCGGTGGGGACAATTTCAATGAATGCCCTGACGTCATCCGGAGTGCCGGGATTGATGCCGTGCCAGGGATGAGATTTGCATTTTATACTATAATCCATAGTTGTTTTATGTCAGTGCCCGTAGGCAGTTGCAAACTTAATAATTTAATTGCTAAAAGCCTATTTTCTACCGGACAAATTCCAGATTTCCTCTGCAACTATGGATGCCGCAAGGGCTGCAAGTGCCGGACACGGCCTTTTTTTATAATACTCTTCGGTCCTTGCCGACGGCTCCGGACGGGATGAAGCTGCCGCCC
Organism: uncultured Bacteroidales bacterium; assembly: GCA_902461985.1. Classification (GTDB taxonomy): domain Bacteria; phylum Bacteroidota; class Bacteroidia; order Bacteroidales; family UBA932; genus Cryptobacteroides. Next base: position 10,905 of record CABQAB010000029.1, read on the forward strand.
CCGCACCTGAGAGCAGTTCCCTGCATATAATCGAGCCGTTGGCTTCCCTGAATTTTCCGGCGAACTTCTGCACAAGCGCATAATTTTCCGCCTTGGCAGCACGCCCGGCGGCATCGGCGGCCTTTTCAACCGGACATATAAAGCCTGCCATAGCCGTCATCCCGCTCACGCATCCGCAAACCTCGCGCATACGCCCGAATCCGCCTCCGAAACCGGCAAAACCGCTCATCAGCATCTTCTCTGCAGTCGGCACATCCACTTCCATACGCTCTGCGACATAGTCCGAAAATGCCAGCACCACCGACTGGGAACAGGTGTGGCCTGCCTTGAAAAGGGATTCGGCAAGTTCAGCCTTTCCCTTTACGTATTCTTCAATATTTTCTATCATAATGTTGTATATTTCAATATTTTACACTCTACTTTAGATCTTTCGGCTCCGCCCTTCGGGAGAAAAGGGCCAAAAGCCCACTGGGCTATTTGTCTAATCCTTTTCTTGTGCTCAAGATGACAAAGGAACACCTCATGCTCAAGATGAGAGTTTAAGTTCTATTAGCCCGTTCGACATTTTTCAGGGCCCTTATCTGGGAGAGTATCTTGTCCAGCTCCAGATTGCTCGGAACCGCCAGTTTAAGAACAATGTCATAGCCGCCGGTACGGGGATTGTCGGCCACGTTGAATCCCCTCATCGCCGCACGGAAACTGGAAACCACATCCATGATTTCGTTGATTACAGACGGCTCATGCCCGGCAAAGATTCTCAGCGTCACCTGGAAATTCGAAGTCGAAGGAGACTCGCTCCACCGCACTTTCTGTATGCGGTAAGGATACTGCTCCATAAGCCTTGACGCATTAGGGCAGGACATCCTATGGATTTTGATGCCTTCCATCCTGCTCACGAACCCGAACACGTCATCTCCGAACACAGGGTTGCAGCACTTGGCCATCTTGTAGTCCAGTCCCTTCACGTTTCTGGCATCAATGACCAGAATGTCATCTCCCTTTCCCTTCGGCGTGACAAGCGGCCTCTCCGCAGTTTTCACCTCAACGGCCTGCGGTTTCTGGGGCTCGTCAGCCGCGAGCACGGAATCACGGATTTCGGCCGGATCAATCTGCCCCTCGCCTATGGCGGCATAAAACGAACGCAAGGTCTTGTGCTGGTATTTCTTCATCAACGCAGCCAGCTCGTCGTCGTCGAGTTCGATTTTCCAGTTACGCAACTTCCTGCCTAACAATTCCTTGCCCTCGTCCGCCTTGGAGAATTCTATTTCGGACAGCTTCTGCCTGATTTTGGCACGAGCCTTCGAACTGACCACGAAATTGAGCCAGTCGGCAGACGGTTTCTGGTTCTTGCTGCTGCTTATTTCCACTATGTCTCCGGTCTTGAGCCTTTCCCTGATAGGAGCAGGCTTGCCGTTGATTTTTCCGCCCGTACACTTGATTCCGAGATTGCTGTGGATGTCGAAAGCGAAATCCAGCACTGTCGAGCCGGCCTGAAGTTTCCTCAGCTCACCGCTCGGAGTAAACACGAAAATCTCGTT
>CABQAB010000030.1 GCA_902461985.1 uncultured Bacteroidales bacterium
GCCTCACCATACCCAGGCAGGCCTTACCAATATCTCCAACTACGGCTGTAAGGAGTTCGCCATTGAGATGGCTGAACTTGCGCAGGACTGCTATCTCGATGGGTATTTCCTGGATGAGGAATATACTGGCTATGATTATGGTACTATGACTGATCTGTGGAGAAGAACCTCTGCTGAAAGTTCGGAAAATGGTAATGGAGGTGCCTATATGTCATACCAGCTCTGGAAACAGGGAAAAGAAATCACGGGCAGGTCTATGGACGTCGGTATCTTCCAGTACGGCGGACTGAGCGTCGGGAAGGTTGTTGACCACGAAGATGGCACAGAGCACCATGCTTCAGAATTTGCTCATTGCAACATGGCTAACTATGGCGGTTCAGGTTATCCTATGGATGATCAGACGGTTGCTGATTGCTGCGGCGTAAGTATTGAGTGTGCAAGAGGTTATGGTTCGAGTGCAGAGTCTATCAAAGCAAAGATGGACCAGGGATATGGTTGGGGCGCCGCATGGTTTGCTTGGGATCCTACCAACAGCAGGTCTGCCAAATCTACTATCGCAGGTGTTTGTGAACTTGCCTACGAAAGCAAACTCGTCGAGCCTACAGTCTATTACAAGAAGATAGGCGAAGGCCAGTATGACCCTAATCCATACAACTATTAACGGAAATTAAGAAATATGAAAAAAATATTTTTGTTTGCTGCCGCATTGGCAGCGCTTGTGGCTTGCAAACCTGAACAGGAGCAGCCTACAGTCAGTACAGACAAGATTTCAGTGGCTCCGCAGAACAAGACCATCGACGGCCAGGGCGGAACAGTGAAAGTTATGGTCACCAGCTCCGGCGACTGGACATTCGCAGCTAAGGACGGTGTCAAATACGATTGGGTGAGTGCTGACAAGACTTCCGGAAAGGACGGAGACATTGTTGAGTTCACTGTAGCAAAGAATGGTGAAGAAAAGAAGACTGCCGAGTTCATTTTCACTTGCGGCAAGGCTGAGGACACATTTACCCTCGTTTCTATGCCCGGTGAACTGCCTGTCATCAGTTTGACTTCAGATGCCGAGGTTCCGGTAAATTATCAGGAAGGTAAATTCACCGTAACTGTCCAGTTGAAGAAACTCACTATGGATGACATTACGGTTGAGACATCGGCAGAATGGCTCAGGAAGCTTTTTATCGGTGAAGGTGAGACGGCTGATGCAGCCAATATCGACCTGGGATATGATGCTCTTGAGGGGCTTGAACCACGCGAGGCTACAGTTACAATCAGCGGTAAAGATGCAGAACCTGTAACTGTGAAACTCATTCAGGCTGCCAAGCCGACTCTCGTTGTCACTCCTGCTTCTGCAAATCTCGACCCTAAGACAGCCGGTACTCTTGAAGTGACTGTTTCTGCAAATGTCGAGTATGAAATCAGCTACAAGTACGATGAAGGTGTTGAAGCATGGCTTTCAGATCATGCAACCGAAGGCAACATTGAAAAATGGAACTACTCTGCCTATACTGAGGAAGGCAAACAGAGAAAGGTTGAAATCACTTTCACCGAGAAGAACCCTGCAGATGGTGCCGAGGCTCTTACGGCAGTCGTAAATGCACGTCAGAGCAATCTGAAATACGCCCTCAACATCGCAAATGCCCGCGTTGCCAGTCCTGAAACATGGCCGAACGGTGACGTGATGAAAGTCGGCAAGGTCCTTACTGTTGAAATGCTTGCATATCACCCGGGTGCATTGAGCAACTTGGGCTATCTCTTCGGAACAGAGCGCCGTTTCTTAATCCGTCACGGAGACACTTGGCAGAAAGCACAGTGGGAGCTTGTGTGTGCGCGCACAACCAAGGAAACTAACGGAGAAAATGCCGAGTGGAAGCTTCAGGTCAACACTTCGGCCAATTATCTGCCTGCTGACAAGTGGTTCCATGTCGCTGTCACCATGGACGGCACGACCGCCAAGATTTATCTCAATGGTGAAGTGGTCGCTGAAGGCAATCTCCCATCAGACTTCAAGGATGTTGATTTCACCGAGCAGTACACTGGAAACAACACGACTCAGAAGTTGTATCTCGGCTGGGGTTATTCAAACGGCCGTGACTGGAAAGGTCAGGTTGCCGAGCTCCGTATATGGAACAGAGCCCTCGCTCAGGAAGAGATTAAGGCAGAGGGACACTATTTCTCAGTTCCGGCTGATTCTGAAGGTCTGGTCGGCTACTGGAAGATGGATGAAGGTGAAGGTTCCGTCATTTACGATTCAACGTCAAATGCCAACAACTTCGAAGCTCAGAATATGCCTAACGGCTACTCTTGGGCTGCCGGTGCAAACTGGGAAGAACTTGAGGCTTGGCCGCCGGTTATTGAATAAGCATCACAGCAATCCTGACTTGACTGTCAGGGCGTAGTAAATTGGACAGAGAGGGAGGAGTTCGCTACCTCCCTCTCTTTAACTAATTGATTTCCCGAAATCTTTTGTTTAATTTTGCAAATCTGATTTTGTAAGCCAGTATGAAACTTTCCGATTTTGTATCAAAATGTATATGCGGCATCTGTGCTGCGTCTATGTTTGCAGTTTCGTGCCGTACGGAGATATATGAACCGGAACCTCAGCCGGAAAAGCCATATCTGCAGGTCGGGACGAGGGACTTGTCCTTTGCGGCTGCCGGCGGCACTCTTAATGTGGACATCACCGCCAACCGCAGGGTCGTGGTGAATGTTTCCGACTCGTGGATGACTGACAAGCTGACTCTTGTCAGCGAAGATTCCGGGTCCGGCTCTTCTACGGTCTACACATATTTGCTTGAAGTCACCGTGCTGCCCTGTCAGGACGGCCGCAAAGGCTCTCTGATGGTTTCCGCCCCTGGCTGCGCCGACGTGACGGTAAATGTCACCCAGCTGAAGCCGGACAAGCCTCTCTCATCCACCTGCGACCTTAAGTCTTTCTCCCTCAAGGCGGCAGCAAACGGGTTGAAGTCTGATCTTTCCTTCAGACTTGACAATAAGACCATGACATGGTCGGCTAAATATCTGAAATGGATAGAGCGGAAGGACGCGGAGATGATGGTTCCGACGTTCGAGACGGACGGGAACATGGTTCTCGTGAACGGAAGCGAGATAGTCTCAGGCGAGACGGCACTGTCTTTTGCTGATGACTTCACACTCACCGTAGTCGCTGAAAACGGTGACACCAAGGAGTATTCCGTGAGCCTGAACTGCCCTCAGATCAACAGGGAACTGCCGGTGCTGCACATCCGTCCTGACCACAGGATTACGAGCGACAAGAATGTCTATACCGACACCTATATCGAACTCTACGACAAGACTCCGGATTCCAAGGGCACCGGCTGGTGGGACAGCGCGACCCAGGGCAAGATACAGATGAGACGGCGCGGCAATTCCACATGGGAGCTTCCGAAGAAGCCTTTCAGAATGAAGTTCCCGGAGAAAGTCCAGCCCATCGGATTTGACCACTGTAATGAAAAATCCTGGGCCTTAGTTGCAAACGATATGGACAAGTCACTGCTGCGTAACTACATAGCCTTCGAGTATTCGCGCATCATGTTCGTGAAGCATCAGGGCTACCACGACAGCAAGGCTCTCAAGTTCACTCCTATAGCGCAGCCGATAAATGTCTACTACACGGGTGACTATCTTTACTCCGACACCGGGCAGACACGCCATCTCGACGGGGAGTATTTCGGTGTCTACCAGTTCAGCGACCACATGAACAAATGTGACGGCCGCATAGATGTGGACAAATTGACGGCGGTCGATACTGGTGCTGACATGATTACCGGAGGCTATATCATCGAGTTCGACATACACGAGGGCAGCCATTACTCAAACCGTGGCGTCAAGATGTCCTACAAATACCCGGATGAAGACGACTATGACTGGTCCCAGTACAATTACATAACTGATTTCATCAACAAGGCAGAGTCCGCCCTCTACAGTTCCAATTATAAGGATGCCACGAACGGATGGCGGAAGTGGTTCGACGAGAAGACTCTTGCCGACTACATCATAATCAAGGAACTTGTCGGGGATATGGACGGCTACACAAGCACCTATCTCTACAAGCGGCGCGGTGTGGACAAACTTTTCTTCGGCCCTATCTGGGACTGCGACAAGGGCTGGGACAACGACAGGCGTACTCCGCACGGAGACCCTCTTTCGCAGCTGATGATAAACGGGGGCTTCTGGATAAATTCCGGAATGAATTACGACTGGTACCACAGGTTCTGGGACGACGAGACTTTCCGGGCCTTCGTCAACAACCGCTGGAAGGAGAAAAAGGATGAGCTTCTGAACAAGACATGGGAGATTTTGGATGAGATGCCGAAGAAGATGCCAAAGGCTATCGAGGCGAATTTCTCTGTCTGGGATTTCTACTATCAGTACAGCAGCGAGGCCAAGATGCCTGCTGCTACGTACGAAAAGGAAATCGAGCGTATGCGTGATCTGACGAAGAAGCGGGCAGCTCTGCTTGACCGGCTTTTTGCCCAGTAATGGTCCGGTTCAAAGATCTCTCTTAGTAAATTTGCGGACTATGGCGGAGTTTGCGGAAATCACTCCCGAGCAGTTCGGGGACATATACATCCGGAACAGGGACAAATTCGTCGCTGTGGCTCTGTCGTATGTCCGTGACCGCAATGTGGCGGAAGATCTTGTCGCAGAAGCGTTTGCCAAGTTCTGGCACAATCGGGGTTATATTGCTGACGTCATACAGCCGGAAGCCTACATCATGAAGTCGGTGAAGAATGCCTGTCTCAACTATATGAGAGACAAGTTGAACCGTCTGAGGATTGTCCGTGAGTACAATGATGACAAAATAAAAGCCATGGAGGCTGAGATCGCTTTCCTGTCCACAGAGGATCTCGGCTTCCTTTTCGAGTCAGAGGTGAGCGGCATCTTTAAAGAGGTGATGGAGAAATGCCCGGAACTTACAAGGGAGGTTTTCTATGCAAGCCGCTACGAGGGAATGACGCGCATCGAGATTGCAGACCGTTTCGGCATTTCCGAAAGCAAGGTCAAACGCGAAATCTCCAAGGCCCTCGATGCCCTTCGTACTGCCCTGAAAGACTATCTCTGAGAAGGGCTGTCTCTGGCCGCAGTCTTAGATTTCGTCTTCGCGCCGGTGGAGGTCCTTGAGACGGAGCTGCATGTTGGAAGTACCGCGGTAGTAGTTCTCGACTATGGAGTAGCAGATGTCGAAAGGGTTGCCGTTGCGGATGTAGTCGAAAGATTCCGCCATGTTGAAGCCTATGGCGGAGATGTGCCAGCCGGGGTTGGTCTCCTCTATGAGGTCGAGTTTGAGATGCCCGCCTTCCGCGCCGACCTTGCGTCCGTTGCCGTTGTCGTAGACATTTTCCGTGAGGAATACTGGTATGGCGTTTTCCGGTCCGAAAGGCTGGAACTGCTTGAGTATGCGCAGGAATTTCGGGGTAATCTGCGAGAAACTGATTTTGGCGTTGATGTTCACCACCGGGGTCTGCATCTGGGGGATGATTTTGCCGGAGATGAAAGTCTCTATCCTTCTGCAGAATTCAGGGAGGTTTTCCTCCTTCATGGTCATACCGGCTGCATAGAGGTGTCCGCCGAAGTTCTCAAGCAGATCCGCGCAGCTTTCGATGGCTTCATACAGGTCGAACCCTGGCACGCTTCTCGCCGAACCGCTCACGAAACCGTTGGCCTTGGTCAGCACGATTGTAGGCTTGAAAAAGGCTTCCACAAGTCTTGAGGCTACGATTCCCACCACACCTTTGTGCCAGGACGGATTGTAGACTATGGTCGCATTCCCGAAGGAAAGGCACTTCCCTTCACTGACCATTTCCATGGCCTCCTTGGTGTTCTGCCTGTCAATGTCCTTGCGCTGGGTGTTGAAACGGTTGATTTCCTCGGCCGCTTCGTATGCGGTGGCGGCATCGGTTGCCGTAAGCAGGTCCACTGCCGACTTCCCGGATTCCATCCTGCCGGCGGCGTTGATTCTCGGACCTATCTTGAAGACTATGTCGTCAATGGTGAGATGTCCCGGCTCAAGTCCGGAGAGGCTTATCATCGCTTTCAGTCCCTGGCAGGGGTTTTCATTCAGCCTTTTGAGCCCGAAATGGGCAAGTATGCGGTTCTCTCCCTTCACCGACACAAGGTCCGCGGCGATGCTGACTGCCAGCAGATCCAGCAGCGGTTCGAGTTCGGAAGCGGGTATGCCTTTGGAAATGGCCAAAGCCTGCATGAGCTTGAATCCCACACCGCAGCCTGAAAGGTCGTCGAAAGGATAGCTGCAGTCTTCGCGTTTGGGGTCGAGCACCGCAGCCGCATGGGGAAGTTCATTTTCCGGCAGGTGGTGGTCGCAGATAATCATGTCGATTCCCCTGGACTTGGCGTACTCCACCTTGTCGATGGCTTTTATCCCGCAGTCGAGGGTGATGATGAGGCTGTATCCTCTTTCCGCCGCCCAGTCTATGCCCTTGACGGACACCCCGTAACCTTCGTCGTAGCGGTCGGGTATATAGAATCCTATGTAGGAAGTGAAGCGTTTGAGGAAGGAATATACAAGTGAGACAGCCGTGGTCCCGTCCACGTCATAATCTCCGTAGACGAGTATGTTCTCACCTTTCTGCAGGGCGGCTTCTATGCGTCCGACAGCCTTGTCCATGTCTTTCATAAGGAAAGGGTCGTGCAGACTTTCCATCGACGGGCGGAAAAAGGCGCGGGCCTGTTCGAAAGTGGTGATTCCCCTCTGGACCAGGAGAGTGGCGAGTACAGGGTCGATTCCGAGTGCCAGCGAAAGTTCGCCGGCAGCCGTCTCGTCCGAGTTTTCCTTGATTACCCACTTTTTCTCCATAACCTGCAAATATAGCATATTTTTCGTTACTTTTGCACCAACTTGTAATGCAACTTATCATGAAGAAAATTGTGTCGCTATTTTTGTTATGTGTGGTTCTGCCGGGGTGCAGTATCCCAGTAAGAGATACGTTGGGGATTATTTCAGGCATAGTAACGGACGGAGACAGCAATCAGCCTATAGAAGGCGTAAAAGTTTCAATCGTTCCCTCCGGCTTGTCTAATTATACCTGGAAAGACGGAGGCTTTCTTTTTGATTATCTTGATATTCAAGAATATACAGTATCTTTTTCTGTTTCAGGATATGATAGTTTCTCTCGTAGTGTTATGGTCGAACCGGGGCATACGACAAATGCGGATGTTGTCTTGCATAAATCCGAAAATGGCATGCTTATATCTCCGGGTGTCATAGATTTCGGTGAAAACTTGACAGATGTCGTTCTCAAGTTGGAAAATACGGGGACGGAACCTGTCCGGTGGAAGGCATCCGTTTCGAGTCCATGGATGTCTTTGGATAAAGAGTCAGGAGAGGTGGACGGGACAGGATATGTCTCCGTCAGCGTTTCCAGATCGGGTCTTACTGCCGGCACATACGACAGTACTATAGAATTCAATGTAAACGGGCACGGATATGAAGTGCCGGTCTTTATGCAAGTCTCTGACGGACCTGACTATTCCGAGGCTGTCGTAGGCTCGGCCTTGGGGAATGTTGAGGTGAACCTGACAGAGTGCACCAGAAAAGGGAAGAACGTGGTGCTTGCGTTTACACTCACTAATACCGGCAGCTATGGCAATATGGGCATAACGCTGAGCAACGTAAATACCGTGACGGAAAAGACTTTCATATCTGACAATCTCGGCACTCAATATCCGAGGAGAGTCGTGAAGATTGCGTTGGACGGGAAGGATCTCGGCACCGGAAATGACATAGAAGGAACTTTGCGTCCCGGTATACCGGCAAAATGCGAAATTACTGTCAATTCAGTAGATTCCGGTGCGACATATATGACATATCAAATATTCGCTTCGACGGCATGCGCCGGTTCCGCTGTTTACTCAGGAAACATATTCCTGGAAAAAGTCAGGATTCATTGATTTCTTTCCCTTTTTGCGTCCGATCTTCAAGTCTCATGGTTTCAGACATCCTACGGGAGCCACCAATATTCCGTCTTTTCTTTTGTAGGCGTATTGTCCTGTGCCTGTGAGCACCATCTTGAATGACGGGGGATTCATCATGTCGGTGTCGATTTTTCCGGCGAGGGTCGTCAATGTGGCCGCGCCTTCTTCTATCAGCTTCTCTCCTCCAAGTTTGATTTCGATAAGTCCGTATTTTCCGTTTCTCAGATGCATTACAGCATCACATTCAAGGTTGTTTTTGTCCCTGAAATGATAGATGCTGCCGTCAAGAGCCTCTGCATATACACGAAGGTCTCTGACGCACATGGTTTCGAATAAAAGTCCCATCGTGTTCAGATCGGACAGCAAATCTTCTGGCCCTATGCCCATTGCGGCTGTAGCTATTGATGGATCGACAAAATATCTTGTATCGGATGTCCTGATTGCAGTCCTGGATCTCAGGTTCGGATTCCATGACGGGGCATCTTCAACGACGAACAATTTTTTCAAGGCTGAAATGTACGAGGATATGGTCTCTTCCGTCATCGTGTTTTCAGAATTGGATTTAAGGTCTTGTTGTATTGACGACAAAGGTGCCTGTGCTCCCTGAAATCTGGCATAACTTTTCAAAAGACGGAGAGTGAAATCTTTGTCGCGCCTTGCTCCGTCCACTTCCGAAATGTCTATGCCTGCAATGGCGTCTATATAATTTCTGGACTGCTTCAATGCCCCTTTTCTCGTCATGGTAAGTGCCGCAGGCCAACCGCCGCGACAAATGAGCCATGCAAGATCTTCAATGTCCAAAGCGTTTGCTTCGCAGGCTTCTTCTGTCGCGGAATTGAACAGGTCGCCTATGCTGAGTTTTCCGTTCGAATCCCCGGATTCCCACAAACTCATGGGACGCATGATGATTCTTGCTGCCCGTCCAGTTCCTGAATGTCTGATTTTTTCTCTTTTCTCTTTCGGAATGACGGTCGAACCTGTGAATATGAATTGCCCGGTGTTGATTTCCCGGTGATCTACTTCAAAACGGGCGGCATCCCATAATTCAGGTGCATCCTGCCATTCATCTATAAGACGAGGCGTTTCTCCTTTCAAAAGAAATTTTGGGGAGTTTTGTGCAAGACTCATATACGATGTCGCGTGTTCCGGATCATTCATGTATACTATGCTCCTTGCCTGCTGTTCGGCAGTCGTCGTCTTTCCGCACCATTTGGTTCCTTCAATGAGGACAATACCTGCGGCGTCAAGATTGTCCCGCAGCAAATCATCTGCAATTCTATGTCTGTATGCGCTCATAATGTCTGCAAATATAGTGTCATTCCGGCAAACGGCCAAATTTCATTCCGGCAAACGGCCAAATTTCATTCCGGTAAATGGCCAAATTCCCGTGCAGTCCGAAATTGATTTGTTCTGCCCAGGCGGAAAATGTGGGAAAAGGTAGCTGTGGATTGAAAAAAAAGAAAAAACTCAGTAAATTTGCCGTGAATCTCCGGCCTGGCGCGGACTTGCCGCCGGGCGGAGACGTACACATAACATTAATAATCAATAACTATGCTTAAGACATTCAAATCGCAAATGTCCGGATATTGTATGGCGATTGTGTTTGCCATTGCAGTTTCCGGCATTTTCGTTCCTTCCACTGCGGTTGCGCAGGATCGGGGGGGGCAAGTTAGAGGCGTAATCACCGACGACAATGGTCCCGTAACCGGTGCGGCGGTCATGATCAAGGGAGGCACAGGCGGTGTGCTGACCGGCATCGACGGAGACTATGTCCTTGAAGGGGTGAAGCCGGGAGACGTCATAATCGTTTCTATCCTCGGCTATGAAGACCTCATTCTCAATTACAATGGTCAGGAGGAACTCGACGGAGTCCTGACAGTTTCCAGCGAGTTTCTCGACGAAGTCGTCGTCACCGCACTCGGTATCAAACGCTCCGAGAAGACCCTTTCGTACAATGTGCAGAAAGTCGATTCGGAGAAACTCACTTCAGTCAAGGACGCGAATTTCGTCAATTCCCTCGTGGGCAAGGTGGCCGGCGTGCAGATCCAGTCGGGAGCGGCCGGACCGGGCAGCACCACTCGCGTGGTCATGCGAGGCATGAAGTCAATCGAGAAGAACAACACGGTTCTGTACGTGATCGACGGTGTGCCAATGTACAACAAGAGTTTCGGTGGCAGCGGCGGTACTATGTCCACGGCGGTGGGTTCCGAGTCGGCAGCCGACATCAACCCTGAGGACATCGAATCCGTGAATATGCTCACAGGTCCTTCCGCAGCCGCTCTCTACGGCTCCGATGCTGCAAACGGAGTGATAATCATCAACACGAAGAAGGGGACGGAGGGAAAGACCACGGTGACTGTCAGCAACAGCACGACTTTCTCCATGGTCAACATGATGCCTCAGATGCAGAGCAGGTATGGCAGGAGTTCCGGTTTCAACAACTGGGGCAGCGCCCTGCCGGAATCCTACAGCTATGATCCGCGCAATTATTTCAAGACCGGGACAGACGTCATAAACGCAGTTTCCCTTTCCACAGGCAACGCCAGAAACCAGACATATATCTCGGCTTCCACGACAAATTCCAGCGGCGTTGTTCCCCAGAGCAAGTATAACCGCTACAATTTCTCCGCACGCAACACCACCAAATTCGCGGACGACAAGCTCATACTCGATTTCGGGGCCAGCCTCATACTTCAGAATGACCATAACCTCGTGTCGCAGGGTACTTATTTCAACCCGCTTCCGGCACTTTACCTCTTCCCGAGAGGCGAGGATTTCGATGAAGTGAGGATGTACGAAAGATGGGATCCGGTAAACGGTATCATGACGCAGTACTGGCCTTACTCCGACGGGGCGCACAATATGCAGAACCCTTACTGGATTCAGAACAGGAACGACAGGGACATGAACAAGAGAAGGTATATGTTCAACGCTTCCCTTCAGTACAATATAACTCCATGGCTCAACATCGTGGCGAGGACAAGAGTGGATGAGTCCATCTACAAGCAGACGACAAAGTACTATGCGACAACCCTTACCACTTTTGCCGGCCGTAACGGAGGCTACGGCATAGACAGCATGACCGACCGCAGTTTCTACGGGGACATCATCGCCAACGTGGACAAGAAATGGGGCGACTGGAGACTCGTGGCCAATGTCGGAGCTTCAATCAACGACCAGAGATACGACATGTCGCGTTCTGCGGGCGACCTTCTCATCCCTAACCACTTTGCGACGAACAATCTCAACACTTCCCAGAATTTCAAGAGCAACCAGGAAGGATGGCATGACCAGACACAGTCTGTTTTCGCCTCTGTCGAGGTAGGCTGGAAAGACATGCTCTTCCTCACTGCCACCGGACGTAACGACTGGGCGTCGCAGCTTGCCTATTCCAAGCAACATTCGTTCTTCTATCCGTCCGTAGGTCTCTCGGCAGTGATTTCAAACATGGTGAAACTGCCTGAGTGGTTCTCTTTCTTCAAGGTCCGCGGATCGTATTCGCAGGTGGCTACTCCTTTCGAGCGTTTCCTTTCGAATCCGAGCTATGCCTACAACGACCAGACTCATAACTGGTCAAAGAGCGAGACCTATCCTGCAACGGACCTGAAGCCGGAAGATACGAAATCATGGGAGCTCGGTCTGAACATGAGATTCCTCGAGAGTCTCAGCCTCGACGTTACGTATTACCGTTCGAATACCTATAACCAGACAATCTACGCACCTCTCTCCGCTTCCACCGGATACAAGAATTTCGTGGCACAGACCGGAAACGTGCAGAACCAGGGTGTCGAACTTACGCTCGGCTACACGAACGAATGGGGAGGCTTCGGCTGGGACAGCGGACTGACTTTCACTTTCAACGAGAACAAGATAATTTCGCTCGGTCACGGACTCGTGGACCCTACCACGGGACTTCCTGTAGAGGATATCACCGAGATTCAGAAAGACTGGCTCGGTGCGGGCGACACGGCTCCGAGGGTTATACTCAAGGAAGGCGGCTCGATGTCCGACATCTATGTGAACCATCTCATCGCGCGTGATGCGAACGGCAATGTCTATACGGACGGCACCGGCAAAATCAAGATGGAGAACGTGGGCTTCTTCAAGGCAGGCCAGCTTTCTCCGAAGGCGAACCTCGGCTGGAGCAACACCTTCAGCTATGCCGGAGTATCTCTCGGAATAGTCCTGACCGCACGTATCGGCGGACTCGTATATTCTGCCACCCAGGGTATACTCGACTATTACGGTGCTTCGGAAGCCTCTGCGGCAATGCGTGACGCCGGCGGAATCGCAGTGAACAAGGGTACGCTCTCGGCGCAGAACTACTACCAGACAATAAGCACCGCACAGGGCGGACACGGCGCGTACTACCTCTACGATGCCACCAACATCCGCCTTCAGGAACTTACGCTGAACTACACCCTTCCGAAGAAATGGTT
>CABQAB010000031.1 GCA_902461985.1 uncultured Bacteroidales bacterium
GCACGAAGTGCATAGTCGAGACATCTATTGATTAGCAATCAAGTAATAAGATCTCTCCACGCGCTTCGCTTGGTCGAGATGACATTTGCAAGACTTTTTAGTCAGACCCATGCGCTTCGCTTAGTCGAAATGACAATTCAAGTACTTTGGGGTCGGCCCCTGTTGGATAGACAATAAGGCTTGATAATCCGGTTCACAGAATTGTGGTCCACAACATTGTGGACCACAATCTTGTGAACCACAATTATTTTCCGTACATTTGTCCCAGAACAAATGAATCACATCGATGGAAAAAGCATTCATATTCGGGACAGCAGTTGAAGGAGATAACTTCACCGACCGAACCCAGGAGAGCAAAAGGCTCAGGATGAACTTCGAATCGGGAGTAAACACGATTCTCATCTCTCCCCGCAGGATGGGCAAGACATCTCTGGTCAAAAAAGTAATCAACGAGGTGGCGGATAAAAACATAAAAATCATATATATGGACATCTACGACTGCAGGGATGAATATGATTTTTACAATAGGTTCGCTTCTGCCATACTCAGGGGGACTGCCACCAAAGTTGAACAGATTTTCGACTCAGCAAAAGAATTTCTCGAACGGATAGCACCCAAGATATCAATAAGCCCGGACCAGACTGCCGAATATTCCGTATCACTCGGAATAAACCCGAAAAACACCTCTCCGGAAGAAGTGCTCAGTCTGCCGGAAAGGATTGCAATAAAAAAGGGCCTGCACATCATTGTCTGCATCGATGAATTTCAACAGATTGGAGAATTCAGCGATACGCTTAACATCCAGAAAAAGATGAGAGGAGTTTGGCAACATCAGCAACACACGTCGTATTGCCTGTTCGGAAGCAAGAAACACCTGATGGCCAATTTATTCCAAAGCAGACGAATGCCGTTTTACCAATTCGGAGACACCATCATCTTAGAGAAGATTTCCACTGACGAATGGATTCCATTCATTCAGAAACGATTTGCCAGCGGAGAAAAACAAATAAGCGCCGCTCTTGCAGAAAAGATTTGCTCAAAAGTCGAGAATTACTCAGCTTATGTGCAACAGCTTGCATGGAACGTTTATATAAACACACAAAACGAAGCGACAGAAGAAACAGTGGAGGAATCCATGGAGGAACTGCTCAGACAGAATGAAGCTCTGTTCATGGCCCAGATTGACGGACTTACGACCTATCAGATGAATTTCCTCCGTGCACTATGCAGTGGAATAGACTCAGGATTCGCATCGAAAGATATAATGGAGACATGGAACATAGGAACAAAATCGAATATTACACGAATCATGAAAGTCCTCACAGAGAAAGAATTGATAGAAAAAGAATGGAAAACGGTAAGAATCACCGACCCGGTGTTCAGACTGTGGTTTTCCATCCATTGTATGTAGAATCAGATTATTCCATTCCGCTTCGCCCCATTAGACATATTTCTTATATTTAACATTCAATACTCCTTGAGTGCTGTAAGTTTTGAGAAAATATTTTCTATCTTTGCACGGTCGAGAGATCGGCATACATAATTGATGAAAGTGTTTTCGCACTGTCCTTATCAGAAAATGTGGTAGTTTTCAACAAGCAAAAGGACAACGGACAGCACTCATTCATTCGTTTAGACTATGCGGACGGGGATATACGCCCCCTTATTCCCCATATCTTCACGAGTGTGGGGTATTGGACATCGTTTATTTTGCTTGGGTTTTACCACAACCTTCTGATAAATAGACGAAATCGGCTCCACACTTTCTTTTATGAACACAATAACTTCCTTCAGGAAGCCGAGAAGGAGAGTTGTTCCGCAACCGTGAAATGGTCTGGCTACAAATATTTTGCTACTATCGTTGCATTTATTCTATTTTCCACGCTCAGTTCTAAAGGACAATGGTACTATAACTATAGGTTAGACTCCGGTACTATGCCCCAATATGTGCACGCAGGACCGTTCGTGTCCAAAAATGAATGTGAGGCATCGCGTTCACATTTGCTGGCATCTGAAGGACTGGATTTCTCCACTATCGTAGATGGAGGAAAAAACATCAAATGGGAAGCGACACCATGCGTGGGTCCTGCACAAGGCAATAATTTTCCTGTTGCAGGAGACCTGTCTTACATGAACAATTACCAACTTCTCGGTGTTGAGCAAGGAATGTCGAGTTTCACATCCAATCCGGCAGAAGACATCAGCA
Organism: uncultured Bacteroidales bacterium; assembly: GCA_902461985.1. GTDB lineage: Bacteria > Bacteroidota > Bacteroidia > Bacteroidales > UBA932 > Cryptobacteroides. The sequence continues at coordinate 2,207 of CABQAB010000031.1, forward strand.
ATTGGTATCGGGAATGGATGGAAAAATATGAGAACAACATTTCTCCATATGATTTTCCGAATGTCATACAAGTCTATACCGGAGATCATAGTTTCGATAAAAAATACTATGAACTTGCTTCGAATGAAGAGAATTTCAATACCGGATATTCAGGCATCAGTTATGAAAAACTCAAAGACAAATATTTTATCCCGATCAACGCCAACGACAAAGAGAATCTATTAACGGAATTTGCCGACAATGTACTTGTAAACAGGTACATATCACATATCACAGATAACATGATTGACGACATCGTTGCACAGCTGCTTGACAGTGGTGACTGGACAATGCTTTCTGATTATGTAATCGAATTATTTGCATCCGCAGCCGGAATAGACATCAGCCGTTTCAGAGATCTTTTATGCAAAGAATATAATCTCAGCGATAAAGAGAAGCAAATTTTATTTAATTTCTACGGATTCAAGAAAAAAATATATGAAAGGATTGGGAATGCCGCCGATAATAAAATAAAGAAAAGTCGTGAGGGGATAAATAAGACCGAATTGGATATGGCTATATTATCTCAAGACTGCTACAAAGACAGCCCTTCATTATTACACGACACAGACTATATCAGTGTAACAGACGAGTTCTTCCTGCAACACCCAGAATGGGAAACGACTATGGGTGAAGTCGGAGAAGCCTTGAAGATCTTGAATAGCCAGACGAACGGGTTCTATGCTGAACTGTACTATAACGAAATTACTAATGAATTTTCAGTAGCTTTCAGGGGAACCGAAGTCCGATACAATGATATCATAACTGATTTATTACAAGCTCAGGGAAAACTGACTGAACAGCACGGGTGTGCATACACATTGGCGGTACTGCTGAAAAGGGCCAAAGACAGCGGAGTCAAAATCAACATTACAGGACATTCTTTAGGCGGAGGTCTTGCCAGTGTTGTAGGGGCTTTCACCGGATTGCCGACATATACATACAATGCTGCTGGCATATCCGACAATTCCATCAGGAAATATGAGGAACTCCGCAGGCTGGATGCTGGAGATACAAGGCCAGTGACCCAGGATGATATAGATAAAATCAAACTCCAGTCACAGAATAATATTACCGCATTCTGTTCGAGTGACGATATCTTGACAAGAGTGCAAGACCGGGATTTTGCATATTTGGCAAAACAATACGGACCACTGATATTAAAAAAAACCATAACGGCATTAGGTGACATAATAAATCCAGTCAGTCCAACAATCAAAACAATCAATACCATCAACAAATTTCTCAGCGAGAATGAGGTGGATTCATTGAACGACGAGGTGGCATCACAAGAATCCGGACACAATTCGACTGAAACATTGAGTGAGGAAATAATAGAATCTCTTGTCAACTATTACATTGAAAAAACGGATATGACAACAATTCAAGGAATCATCAATGCTGCAAACCCTCAAAATCTCGTGACGGATATTGCATCTGACATAGCAAGTGGAATAGTTGATCTTGCCTGCAACGCCAATCCGGCGATAGGTAAAAAAACAATTCTGGAGAATGCCGGCACTCATTCCATTAACTCTGTCATTCAAAAAGAGTTTTCACTGAACGCTGATGCTCAAGAACAGTGGATGGAAGCAAAACGAAAGCAGGAAAAAATAAAAGCCGACATTGAAAATGAAGAAAGTAAACAGACAAGCAAATCCAAGATGACATTGATAACAATAAAACACTAAAATTTGCCATGAAACAACTGACAATCCGGACAACCATATTCTTTACCTGTATCCTGTTTCCGGTTCTCAATTTTGCACAGACACAACATATGACTCGTGAAATGTGCAGAGACTCGGTGCTGGCAGAGAATTTCGATGCTGCAATCAAAGGATATTCGCGGCTCATTCAAACAGAAAAAGAAAACAGGACAAGAAAAAGAGGCGTAGAAGCCGACTTGGTCGCAGAATATGCCTATGCCCTTGCTTTGGATTCCATAACTGACAGGGCTCTGGCGACTATTGACCTTGCCAGATCAATGGAAGCGGGTCATGCGGATTTTTATACAGCGCAGATATTTGAGTTACTGGGATTTCATGAACTCGCCGGAACATTCATGAATGGAGCTGAGATTCCGAAATGGATTGAATCTTCATATCAGGACATCGCCATCCGTCACAGAGTCCATCTCATTTCAAGTGACAACGACATGAAATCTGCATTCATAAAGGCCAATGTATTGACGAAACAAAAGCAGTATGTCCAGGCAATAATTAAATTTGAGGAGATTACGGACAACTATCCTACATCATACATGCCATATATTGGATACAGCACCACATTAGAAAACCTCGGCATGTATGGTGAAGCCGCTGATAAACTGCAGCATGGTCTTAATCTGATAGGACAAAGGGATTCATCCACAACGGCAGTTTTACAAAAACATCTCGATGGCCTGAAAATCACCATTGCCAGAAAGACCTCTCCAAATTTCTTTGAAAGAATATCAGACAAATATGAGCCATCATTTATGTTGTACGCCGGAGGATCCGCCGGGAAAAACAATCTATCGTTAAATGGCAGATTGGGCTTCTTCACAAAGAACAAATTCAGCGGGACACTGAACCTCGGCTATTCCTATATTTCCAAGGACAATGCATTCAATATCGGAATAGCAGCATATCAAATGATCAATATATTTGTCGTCGGGCTGGGCATCAATGAACAAATCAGTAAAAACAGCACATTCAGTATATCGCCATCGGTCGGGATATCCTTAATGAACCAAAAAGGCAATGCTTCATATGACATTATGTGCAACCTTTTTATTCCTTGTAAAAGAGGTCATTTGCTCAGTTACACTATTTCATTCGGCAGGACATACTATTTTAATTTTAACCCCAAGAAAAAATGAAACCTGAGACATACTTGACCCTATCAGTATTATTGGCTGCCGTCTCCAATATTGCCATCGCACAAAATGCCGGACGCCGCAATGACATCCATGTATATTCTGATTCTACAATAGTAAATTACATAGCAGGGGGAAGAGTTGAAGACGGAAAATTATATCTTATTGCAGACAATGCCTACGACAAACTGACTCAAAAAGAAAAAAGCATTCTCATGCATTCTTTGACAGATTCTTTAACAACAGACAATATAGTTGTAAATACAGAAACCGAAATAGAATTATGGACAAGAAGCGACACTTCAGCATTTCAGTTGACCTTCACTTGGGATGCCGACAATTCAAACATTGAGAAATACAAACCACTCTCCATCCAGAAATCGGGTATAGACCGTATGTTCTGGTATGCAGGTGGAAACATCCACGGGACTAAAGGAAACTTTAACGGTTCAATCAATCTGAGAATTGGAACATATCTGTACAAGAATTACGTTGATTGTTCCATAACCTCGGACTTAGGTTTAATGAGTGCTTCCGGTGGCACCAGTTTTTCCGGCAACATCGGGATAATGGGACGAGGCAGTTTTCCTATTCCCATCCCAAAAGTCCCCATAGCTCCTTATGGCGGCATAGGATTAAACTTGAACTTTTCTCCAGAAGTATATTTTGAAATAGTAACATACACCGGCATAAGTCTCTATATAGGTCCGGGCAGTATTGACATAGGATTTCAATACGGACTGAAAAGCAAGTTCTCGGCCACTTTTGGATACACATTCCGTCCGCAATTCAGCAAACGAAAAACTAAATGAGACGAATTATAATAATTTCAGCAATACTCAGCTGTTATGTGTTATGCCCGGCACAGGAAGTCGAGTGTGACACTGCATTGAAAACAAAATGCATCCATTTTTGGGATAAATATAATTTCCGCGACACCACACCACTGCAGACCCCAAAAGTTATACTGGATTTCATCTATTTGCTTTCAAACATAGAACTCAACACGGCACAAGAATGTATCCGAAACGTAATGGACAGGGCGTCTTATTCCCCTGAAATCTACTCGGCATTCGCATGTTTATTTGAAAGATATCTATATAATACTGATTCCTGTTTCAGGAATGACGAACTATACATTCCTGTACTGGAACATATCATGTCATCCGCAACCATTAACGATTCAGCAAAAATATCCTGTCGGAATCTCCTTGAACATCTCTGCAGAAACAGAATAGGCGAACGAGCATCAGATCTAACAATAACGCTGCGGGACAGTGACTGCATCCAGTTACATGAAATCAATGCCACCTATATTATACTATTGTTCCACAATCTTGAGTGCAGTGTTTGCAGACAGGCGATAGCAGACATTATGAATTCTGAAACAATAGTTTCAATGCAATATCAGGATGAACTGAGAATTATCAGTATATACCCGGGAGAAGATATTCAGCAATGGGCAAAATCAAGATTTCCGGCATCATGGTTAAACGGGTACGACAGTTATAATCAGATAAGTCAAAACGCTATCTATTACATCAGACAATATCCGACCTTGTACCTTTTGGACCAGGACAAAACTATTCTGATAAAAGACAGATCTTTCAGTGAAATCGAGAATTATCTCATGGATAAAAAACAAGGAGGAAGCCGAAAATCCTTAAAAGAGTAGGTACAATTAAAACATTATTACGCTTATGAAAAAAGCAATTTCAATCATTCTGGCCGCTACGGCAATTCTCATCAGTGCGGCGTCCTGCACCAAGAACATCACTTGCAAATGTGTTGTCGACATGGGCGAATACGGCAAATCCGAATCGACAATTGAAGTCGAAGGAAAAAGTTGCTCAGAAGGAAATTCCACTACAACAACTACTGCAGCCGGCATGACAGTTACAGTCAAAACAACATGTGAGAAGATTTGATTTAGTTGCCGGACATTCAAGAGGTCGGCTAAGAAGTCATTTTATGACTTTTTAGCCAGCCTCACACATTTCAAATTGCAAACAGACTCTCCGAATATATAGTCTTATGGTCAAATTCAAGTGGAGATATATTCCAAAACTGGTACTTGGCGTTCTTTTTTGTATTTCGGCGATACTTAAAGCAGTATCTGTCGAACATTTCGAATTATATATTTTCTCTCTAAGCGTGACGAGTTATGATGTATCTTCGATTCTCGCACGACTGCTTATAAGTTTTGAACTCCTGCTTGGAATAGGACTCATATCCAATTGCTATCACAGGCCCGTAACAATCCTGTGCGCTCTTTCTCTAATTCTCTTCAGTGCTTTTCTTATCTGGCGCATAACTTTAGACGACAGCACTAATTGCCATTGTTTCGGAGATATAATAGAACTTAAGCCGTCAGAATCCATTATCAAAAACATCATATTCTTCCTATTGCTGATACCGGCATGGAAAAACGACATTTATAGCCATACGCCAAAATTATGGATCACGGGATTGGCAATCACAGCCGTAACAACTTCCGTATTTTTAACATTGCCGCCGGATTGTTTACTCAGGAATCACCGGAACGCCTCGCAAGAGATAAACAACTCGCTTTTGTGCGATTATCTTCATGTGAATCAGCTTGACAGCGGAATACATATGCTTTGCTTCTACAGCACTGATTGTCCATATTGTCACAATTGTGCCGGGAAAATTGCCGGAATAATATCCAGAAACAATGTCCCGATGGAGAATATTCTCGTCGTTTTCATGGACAAGGGTGAAAACAAAACTGCAAAAGACACATTCTTCGACAAATACGGACTTGGACTGCATGTAAACTACACATCTCTGTCACCGTTGGATTTTATACCACTGACGAATGGTTCCATGCCCTTGGTAGTCATCATCAAAGACAGCACAATCTTAAAGGAATACGATTACATAACAGTGGATGAAACAGAAATAGTATCACTAATAGGAAAACACCGGCAGGGAGCCAGCCAAACTGATGCGGCCGGCTCCCTTCTCAATAGATAACAGTTGATTTGTTGCTTTGATGCGCCGCTATTCCAGGCCGCAGGCGCGGAGAAGCGAGGACGGGTCTGGGGCTGCGCCACGGGATACTAAAAGAAGTCACCTGCCAGCAATTTCCCGACTATGCTGCGAACCTCATCGATAATACCGACACACCTTGATTTCGGAATGCGTATCTCAGTTCCTGCCTTGATCATATCCTTTTCCGAAGGGTTTCCGCTTCCACAGACAGAAGTCGCATGCTCTCCATTGTAGCCGTCGGCCGAGCGGGTCAAATCATAAGCCGGAGCAAGAGACCAGATGCCGTTCTTGCAGATGAACGCAAAATTCTTGGCATGGTCATCCTTGTTTTCCGCAAGCACATTGAAAACCATCCTCCTGAACATTTCCTCGACCTGCATTGGGTCTTGCGTCAGATAGCCAGTCAAGTGCAGCAAATTGACATAATCCAATTTCGGAAAATGGATTGACTCGTTCATCAGAGCACCGGCAGTTGCCACATGAAGTCTTTCCCCGTCCTTGACATCGAATCGGCGTGAGGCGAAATATTTCCCGTCTATAAGTTTGAAATCAGGGACCTCTATCCCGCAGGCACGAGCAGCCACATTGTAGCCGTACTCCATTATGCCCATATCCTCAGGGTCGGAAATGTTACGGAACTTCACAAGCCACTCCCCTTCCGCATCCTTCATCAGGCATTTGGGACGGCATCCGCCGGAGTTACCGCTGTTGAAATAGAGGACATCGGCGTCTTTGTCGGACTTTTCGGACAGGACGTCAAACGCCATACGCTGAAGTTCGTCAAGCTGCGGAAGGGATTTCTCCTCACCTATGAAAGATTCCGGGACATAGCACAGGGCTCCCATCCCCGAACTGCCGACTATGCTCAGATACTGGACCGGAGAGAGTCTTAGAGAATCAAGGCCCTTCCTTTTGAGAATCCGATGGATCAGATAGCGTCCGTAGCCGTCCGGGATACTGTCATCGAAAACACCGAAATTTCCTGCGAACGGAGTCCTTTCGGCAATGAAAAGCTCGTCTTTAAGAGGAAGGTAGAGCGGAGACACGGAAAAGCCGTCCCTCAGCCAGTCATTGTCATACTGAAAAGCACAACGGTCTCCTTCCGGAACCATCGTGAGCCTTCCCACAATACGGCCATGATACATTACGTTCAAGACACCCGTGATTTTCATTCAGAAGATTTTTTTTAGAAATTTCAAAACTGCTTCCTGGTCACCCCCCTCTTTCTGTCTTTGTTGCCCTTGATTTCCTCAAGTTCCGACATCGTGGAATACTTCGCGGCAGACATTACAGACTTCAGATTCGAGATATAATCAAGAGATTGGCACAAAGCCGCATAGGATTCCAGAGAAATCTTATGCTCAGTTTCAAATCTCGCGATTGTAGGAACAGGGACTCCAGAACGTTCCGAAACGGCTTTTCTGGAAAGCCCCTTCTCCAGACGGCGCTTCCTGAAATCCGATGCCATTGAAGACAGCACCGAAGAAAGCGACTCTGTATATAAAGAATAAATCATACTATTATATCTCCAATCCTCGTTTATAGACTACAAATCATAATATAGTATCATTTGCAAATATAATCAAAAGCATCCGGAAATGCAATTGAGAACGGCCAATAAGACTTGATATTCCGGTTCACAACATTGTGGACCACAATCTTGTGAACCGGAATCAAAGAGGAACGGCGGTGCGCCGCTATTTCAGGCCACGGGCGCGGAGAAGCGCGGACGGGTCTGGGGCTGCGCCGCGGAAACGCTCATAAAGCACCATCGGTTCTTCCGAGCCGCCGGCTTCGAGGATGTTGTGCTTGAATGAGGCGGCTGTCTCTGAATCGAAGATTCCTTTTTCCTTGAACAGTTCGAAGGCGTCCTTGTCCAGAACTTCGGCCCAGAGGTAGCTGTAATAGCCTGCACTGTAGCCGCTGTTGAAGATATGATTGAAATAGGTTGTGCGGTAGCGTGGGATAATCTCGTCAATCAGCCCCATCTCACTGCAGACCTGAGCCTCGAATTTCTCAATGTCAATCAGCCGCATGGACTCGTCATCAGGGCAGACAGTCTCCGAAGCGAGAGGCGAAGACGCCGGCACATAGACAGACCGAAGTTCATGCCATTTCATGTCAAGTATGGACGCCGCAGCCAGTTCAGTGGTCATAAAGCCCTGGTTGAAAGTGCCGGCGGCAACAATTTTCTTCACTAATTCGTCCGGAATCACCTCCCCGCTCTCATAGTGGAAAGCGTAGGTGGCCAGAACCTCAGGCTGAAACGCCCAGTTCTCGTTGATCTGCGAAGGAAGCTCCACGAAATCACGTGCTACGGACGTTCCGCTCACACCGGCGTAATGACACTTGGTAAGCAGACCGTGCAGTGCGTGACCGAACTCGTGGAACATGGTGCCCACCTCGTCGATAGTCAGAAGGGACGGTGTATCCGCAGTCGGTCTGGTGAAATTGCCCACATTTACTATAATCGGACGGATGTCGTTGCCTGCCTCATCCACATACTGCTCGCGTATATTGTTCATCCATGCGCCTCCCCTCTTGGTGCTGCGCGGATAGTAGTCCGTGGTAAGAATGCCGAGCAGAAAACCGTCAGAAGCATCCGAAACCCTGAACACCTCTACGTCCGGATGGTATTTCGGAGCGTCTGCAACCGGCTCGATGGTCAGTCCGTACAGCCGGGAAGCATTTTCGAACACGCCGGCGCGGACATTCTCCATCTTGAAATACGGACGGGTCTGATTCTCGTCAAGGTCGAACTTCTCCTTGCGGACCTTCTCGGAATAATAGGCCCAGTCCCAAGGCTCGATCCGGCTTCCGGCGGGCAGCAGACCTGCTTCGACATCCTTGTCCATAGCCCTCTGGAGGTCTTTCAGTTCCGCTTTGGCCTTGGCGACTGCCGGACGGACAATGCCTGAAAGGAACTCGTCCACTGTCCTGGAATCACCGGCCATCTTGTCCGCAAGTATGAAGTCGGCAGGAGTGTCATAACCTAAAAGACGTGCTTTCTGCTGACGAAGTTCGAGAATCCTTAGGAGCACTGTCCTTGTGTCGTTGTCACCGCCGTTCGCGCCACGGGTCGAATATGCCCTGAACATACGTTCTCTCAAGTCCCTGTCGGCACATTCACCCATTTTGGAGGCATATTCTGAAATGCTGATGCCGAATTCGGACGCAAAAGCATTGTTCTCCGCAAGCAGTTTAGTTCCGAACGACTGCTCTGCAACAGCAAGTTCGGAATTTATAGCCCTTATCTTCGCCTGGCCGAGAGAATCCAGAGCCACACCGTTGTTCACGAAAGCCCTCCAGGTCTTGTCCAGGAGCATTTTCTGTTCCCGTGTAAGCCCGTGCGCATCACCGTTGTCCTCGGCCACGGAAGCGTCTGCCCAGACTTTCTGAACCCTGTCGAACAGACCGGGATTGAGATAGATGTTGCTCGCATGGTCGGAAACCAGCGGAATCACCTGCTCGACGATGCTCTGGAGTTCCGGAGTCCCGTCTGTTTCAGCCAGATTGAAAAGCACGCCCTCGACCCTGCCGAGCAGCGAGCCGGAACGGTCCAGCGCTGCTATAGTGTTGTCGAAGTCCGGAGTTTCGGAGCTGTTCACGATTGCCCCGATTTCCTCATTCTGGAGTTCAATACCTCGCCGGATGGCGGGCAGATAGTCGGAATTATGTATCTTTTCAAAAGGCGGAATGCCATAAGGAGTGTCCCATTCGGCGAAGAAGGGATTTTCGCGGCATCCGGCAAGAGCCAGAACAGCAGCCATAATCATAATTACTTTTTTCATATTCTTATATTTCAATTGTTTCTAAACTACTCCGAAGAATCTGCCAAGACAAGACAAATATATTCATTTTGGCAGAATTGTTACCTAAAGAATCTGCCAAAATGAGGCAAAAGATGTCCATTCTGGCAGATTCTTCGAATATCGGTAAAGCGGGAATCCGCTTATTTGTTCAAAACAGCCTTGATGAAGTCGTTGTCGTTGTCAGTGAGAATGAACTGGTAAGCACCCTGATATATCGAAAGAATACCGGTGAGCGTTATCGTCTTGTCCCCGGACAGCACATCCTTGTCAATCTTCAGGTCGGCAAATTTCGAATATCCGCTGGAACGCACCTGGATTGGAATCTCCGCCCCCGGCATCTCGAAATACTGACTCACCGAATAGGCATTCACATTCTTCAGCAGT
>CABQAB010000032.1 GCA_902461985.1 uncultured Bacteroidales bacterium
GGCCGCATAGACCTGACGCCGGTAGTCACTCTCCGCCTGAGCCACCTGAGCCTGGACGACCTCCGCCTGAGCCTGAGCCTCCTTCACCCGGCCACGCCCCATTCCCCAGTCGAAGATTGGAATGGAAAACGTGATTCCGACGACCTCCTGGTCCAGAAGATTCTTATAGGTCTCCCTGAAAGCGGAATTAGAGTTTGACAGTCCGAATTTGGCGTTGACGGAAACTTTGGCACCTCTGTTGGCTCTCGCCCTCGCCACTTCTGATTCCGCCGTCAGTGTCTTGATTTCATTTTCAAGCCGGAAGCTCGAATTTTCGAGAGCTTTGTCAAGTACCATTTCATAATCCATATACACATCAGGAAGGGAAACTTCGGCAACAGGATCGACTTCCACTTCCTCTCCCAGGCCCAGAAGGGAATTGAAGGACATCTGCTCCTCCCTCAGTTTTATGGCCGCCTCGTTGATGGATATGCTGTCATTGAGCATCCTCAATTCCAGCTGAAGGTACTCATCCCTTGTCACGCTTCCGAGATTCAGACGCTCTGCCGCCACCGAATGCATCTTCTTAGTATTTTCGTAATTGGTCACAGACGCATCGTAATTACGTCTTGCAAGCATAAGAGCGAAATAGCAGCGGACAGCGTCGATAGTGACCTGCTCCATAGATTCGATATATTTCCGCTTTGCGCTTTCATATTTCTTGGGAGAAATCTTCTTGTCCCATTTGAACTGGTTATAAATGAACAGCGGCTGGGTATACTCAAACGTCACAGGCTGGGCATACCAGGTGTCGGCACCTCCGTTGCCGAACTGGTCTATGCGGGCGAGGTCTGTGTAAAGGGAGACCGTACCGCCAGTGAAGGTGACAGGCTGGACTACGGAAAGTCCGAGGCTGTTCTGCATATTGAAACTGTTGGCATAGACAAGTTCCCCAGTCTCGAAATTTTGAAGCTGCCGTAGCGAATGGTCGAAAGAGGCGAGATTCCCATAGAGGTTCAGGGATGGCAGCCGGCTGGCCTTATAGGAGCGGTATGACCAATAGCTCGACACAAATGACGCCTTAGCCTCCAGCGCCTCGACAGAACTGCTGCGGGCAGTCGCAATAGCCTCGTCCAGAGTCATAGTAGTAATGCTCTGAGCGGCAAGTCTGCACGTCATTCCACCGGTCACCACCGCCAGAATCGCCAACAATCTATAGAACAGTTCTTTCATCACGAATATAATTCCTCTAAAGTTACAAAAAAGTTAGGAATATCCATGCATAAAACTACAACAATCCGCTCAAATCGTAACGGACAATACGGTTATCAGGTTTTGCAACGGCATATAGGTTTTTCGTCCTGGAATCGTAAGTGATATTATCGATATTTTCTGCAATCCTGATGTCATACAGGAAACTGCCATCCCAGTCAAACACGTGGAGTGACGAGCCCTGACCTTTCCCGTTCAGTTTTGACAACGGCACTCCCTTGTAAACAGCGAAAATATATTCCGCAGTTGAAGCCGCTCCACAATAATACTCTTTGATGTTAGAGTCAAACCGCGAGGCCAGAATCTTTTCCCACTTACGATAATCTTTGTCTGTTGCAATGCATTGAACCTGGCCCGTATCAGTGTCAATAATATTTATCTGGGGAATCATCAGCATCACCTCTGCAACTTTTCCCGAGCCGCCATTGTTTACGAATATGCTGCTCAGGTGTGTCATATATCGTTCCGCATCGACACCCTTGAACAAATTAATACTTTTCATGACCGTTCCTTCTCTATCCTTCACATTAAAGATTAGAGCCCGGTTCTCAAGCTGCAGATCAAACTGACGGGAAGAAGTCAAAGGAATCCAGTCAATAATATCCGGCGGCAATTCATAACTTTCAGCAACATGGATTCTGCCGCTTTCAATTGATTTTTCAACATCTATCGCATATACGATTCCCAGGCCATTTTCTTTGACAGTCAAATACTCGGGATGGGTTGTATCATTGATCAGATACGGAGACATCATCTCCCCGGGGCCTCTTCCTATCCGGGCAAACGAGCCCAGAAATCTGAAGTTATTGGTGGAGTATGCCTTGAAGAAATACGGATTGCCATCACACGCCTGTTCCTGAAGAACTAAAATCGTATCATTGACAACTTGCGGACGGTAACAACTCACCACATCTTCAAATGTGCATTGTAAAGTGGTGTCAACTGACACTGACACCACTTCTGCCGGTTTGACATACCTTACCGCAACATCACCGACGATGCCCTCCCGTCCACAGGAAGCGGACAGAAGGGTCACCATCACAATTAACACACGCTGGCAGGTCTTCATAATTTAATGTTATTAGTTGTTAATGAATGCTCCCCGTGAGCACTTTTCCTCAATTTGGCTTTCAGAACATTGTTGCCAGTTCTGCAGTTTCAATTTTTGCCATATCTCCGTTGAAGTGAGTCAAGTACAGGATGTCACCATCCAGATTCAAGCCGGTAAATCTGTGATTCAACTTACATTTCAACCGCAAGCAACCATTCCAGTCAATTACATACAGAGTGTCAGGAATATCCGTTCCGTCAGGACTAAACATCATCTCTCCAGAATACAGAGCATAGATATAGTTCTTGTCAGATTGCACATCAGCGAAATGCCACCTGTTTTCATCCGGAGAAAATGATTTCAGCCCATCCACTTTAAAGCCTTTGGCCTTGCCTCTTTCAATGTCCAAGATGCAAAAAACCGGCATATACGACATCCCTACAAAAAATCTGTCTTTAGTCGGGCTCATGCAATCAATACCCGACAAAAAGACTTTCGAAGGAAACATTGGATTCTTAGTCTCCTTTTCCACAAAATTGAACAAGTCGAACTCCTGAACTTTTGTCCCGTTTTCAATGTTGAATATCAAATATTTCGGTGCATCAACTGCATCCGGAGACTTTGCATCCTGCATGGAATTGCATGACAGCATTTCATTGTCCGACAATCTATACCAAGACATTTCCCCGAAACCGTTTTCCTTCAATTCAGAATAATCAATGATTCGGTTATATACATCTTTACTCTGCCTGATGGATTCCGTGATATTCCAGACAAAGAGTTTTGAATTCATGAATGAACATACATCCGCGCACAGGTCGCCATCCTTTTGATAAACTTCACTCAAAGGCATAGCTGAAAGCGGCTCATTCCCTGCCCTTCCTCTGCGACAGAATGAACCGGTCAACTCTCCGGATTCCAAATCTGAGATATGGAAAAGATATTCATTCCTCGAGGATGAAATCACCAGGGAATCCTTGATAATGCAATCTGACCCTCCTACATATTGTCCCCCGTCAATATCAAGAATGACATCCACGCAGGGACAATTCCCCTCAACCCTCCGCAAATCGAACTTGAAGAATTCCTGCTCCGGACAATTATTCAGTCCGGAACAAGACAGCAATGTGCAAATGCACAATAAGATAGAAACTGAGTTTCTCATAATCAGTAATCAATAACAAGAACTTATACCACCCATCCTGTCATAATATGGTGATGAACACGGATAAACTGATGGAGATTGTGTCCTCCTATCACAAAAAACGCCATATGAGATTGGTCCATAATCGCTTACACGATAACATTGTCCTCCTCCGCCTTCGTTGTTTGCCAGAGCTTCGACATTGGCATTGAAAAGTTCGTCCATGGAGTTCTGTTCGTTGCTGACGCAAACGAAAACCGAGACCGCTGCAGCCACAAGCACCGCTCCTGCTGCAAGAAAAATGTTTTTCTTCATAATTTAAAGTTATTAAATGTTAATGAATGCTCCCCGTGAGCATTGTCTTGTTATCAATACCATATCTGTCTTCCGTTTTCATACAGGAAAATTCTTTGCTTTACGCCGCTCGTCGTGCATTTGACAAGATAAAGTCCACCGCTCGGGACATCCTGAATGTCAAGATAAACCCGCTCGGCAGTCTGTTCGTCAAACAAGCGCCAGCCTCCATCATCCCAATAATAAAATTCATAGTGCTGCCCAGGACAGATGTACTACATAAGGGGAATCGAGGAACATACGCATGAAGCGGATGCTGGAGAAATCGTTGATGTCGTTGCCGTCTCCTCTTCTTATGTAACCGACCTCGCCCACAGAAACCGGATGTCCGAAATCAAAACCGACCCATCTTTCACTCCCCTCAACAGTGAAATTAGTCAACGCATCACCGTCACAAATATGCTCAGCCGTGTCATACTTAGGATTTCTGACGTCGGCGCCGGACGTGACGAGTCTGCCTGACAATCTCTTCCCCGTCCCTCTTTCATAAAAATAAAGTTCCGCGAAATCGGATCTTCCCTTATGTGAGCCTGTCAATCTCCAATAACGATGTGATGAAGTATCCGTAACCGATTCTTCTCCTGCCATATATTGACAGGCCGGGAGCTCTGCCACAACCTGTGAATTTCTAAAATCGTTGTAATCCGAGACCTCTATCATCCCACCCCTGAGCAAGTGTCTAATCTTAAAAATATTCCCCGATGATCCGGATTTTCTTTTCAGTCTGATTTCCTGCCTCTTCACGGTATCGGCAACCAAATTTTCCTTTTGGCCTAAAGTGTTCAGCAGGAAAGGACTTTCTACCGCCATTTGAACTTCCCCAAGATAAACCACAGGCAAGTACACACATCCGACACCGACATCCTGGAACACTACTTTTCGACCTTTTTTCCTGGACAATGCAACAGGAGTCCAGCCGTTGTTGGTATACACGCACAGATAAACAAAATTTGACTTTCCAGCTTCCTTATTCAAGTGTATTGTTACTTCTGCGGTCTTACAATATTCCTTTGTAACATCTTGAAGAAACAGATTGTTAAGCCTGCCATGAAGAACCCCCTCCTTTTTCATGACGTCAAGAAACATCCTGTCGGGAGAAAACTTATACCGATACACCTTAGCCAACGGACTATCGATGTAATGAATTGCACCCGGAGTTGTTTCAAAAGGCTCATAATCAATATTACGCCGTCTACTCACCAGAATATTGTTCCAGTGATGGACCCCATCCGCATTCGGCCAGGACGGGACAAAATCAAGACTGACAGGCAGCCCCTTGCTTCTGGCGTTCAACACTCCCAGCACAGAGTGTTCGACACAAGTCCCGTATGGCATGTGCATCAAAGGGATAATGTCCAATAATGGAATTTGACTATCCATAGTTTTCCACGAGACTATCAAACTATCCCGCATCGCATTCTGACTGGCATACACAGCCATTCTCGCATTGTCATGCATGTCGGAAAATTGTGCATAGCTGTCGAGTTCACCCCTTTTGACATTGCTGTATTCTTCTTTCCACCGTGTCATCGGTTGAAAATCCAGACATTTGTAAGGCAGTACATATTCACAGAACCGGTCAAAATCAAGATGCTGCAGGAAAGGGGAAGAATGCCACTGCCAGAATGAATAGTCTATATTCCATATCAGATAATCGGCTGTGGCAATTCTCACATCCGGAACAGGAATCATATCCGAAACATATTTGTCGGAAATTGCCCTAAGTTTTTCGTTTGTCAAGTCATTGTCCTCCCTACAAAGAAAAAGCGAATCGACCTCGCGGCAAAATTGGCCGTAAAGCTCAGCCGGATAGGACTTATGCCATGTCATATTGCCGATCAGATAGATTGCCGCCTTCAATTTCAACGAATCTGACTTGTTCTGGGAATAATGCTCCAGCACTGCTTCCAGTTCCCCGCGATTGTCGCCGGCATATTTCAGAGCCAGCTGCACATCACGGCCATACCGGCCACAGGAAAACATCATCGTCAAAGCTGACAGGCCCAGGCAAACCCATGACAGTATTCTGAGTAAATCCCTCATAGCCTTTTCATAAAATTATTCATTCTGTCACCTTTTTCAGAAAACAATAGTCTGGTTGCTATCCCGACTATATAATCTTCCGGAACAAGACCTATATACCGGCTGTCCTTTGAATTCAGGACATTGTCACCGCTGAAGAAATACCAGTCAGAAGTGAATTCATATTCCGAAATTTCATGTCCATTCAAATAAATCCGATCGTCAAGAACTTCAGGGAAAGACCCAGTTTCAAACTCAATTTCCCGTCCATACAAAAGCAAAGAGGCAGGAGTAAGAAGAATTTTTGCTCCTTTTCGAGGAACATACAACGGTCCGAAATTCCTTATTGTCCAGCCCATTTTTTTAGAAAACGGCATAGCATTCACACATATCCCCATATTGAACAATACAGAATCCGAATTCGAAGACAGGAATTCCTGGCCAGGTTCAGGGCATATTTCCATTTTTAGAGCGCGGTGATTTCTGTAATATCCGTCAACAATGCGGACCGTATCCCCTGGACATCCCACGCACCGTTTAGCATAGACATAATTTATTTTGAATTCGATCCTGCCTCTGCCCCTGCCTTTAGGATAGTTGAAGACAACTATGTCCCCGATTTCCGCTTTCCTCAGCCCAGGCATACGGAAACAGTCCAGTTTTGAATCCGAGAAATCATATTTCCGGTAGATTCTCGCTCCCATCAGAAGTTTGTTGACTAAAATATGGTCTCCGCTTTCAAGAGTTGGGCTCATCGACTCTCCATGAATCTTGAACTGGTCAAAAAAGAATATGGGAGTAACTGCAGCCAATACCGCAACCGCAATGACGACAACCAATACTCTGCCTGCTGTTTTATTGAATCTTCCCATTGCATTTCATTTTGTTGAGTTTGTCCTCCGCCTCCAATTTCAGCCTCATCATCGCTCCGTGCTTTTCATTTACCGGCATGACAGCAATCTTTTCCCCGACCACCACCGCATCATCAAACCTATTGTTTGCAATATACATATCCATTAGAAGCACAAGCGGGTATAAACGGCACGGCAGCATATTATGTGAGAAAACATACTCTTTCTCAGCCCCGGCGACATCACCCATAGCCTCCAGACTTCGGCCTATTATGTTATGAAACATAGGGTCTGATGATATTTCAGTTCCTTTCGCAAGAACTCTGACACTTTCTTCATAGTTTCCGGACCTGAAAAGAGAATAGCCGTAGTCGTAGAGATACCTCGCGTCTCCCTGCAGTTCCGGATACAGGGGTTCAAGCTTTTCCACGGCGCCATCGTACAATTCCATTCCAACCAGATGACGCATTGAATGATATGTATGGCCAGCCTTTACTCTTGATTTGTACGGTGCTGCAGTCAACAGACAGGCAACAGCAATCAAGGCAGCCACCATTGTCCAGGAGAAAACTCCGGATCTGGAACGTCTACCGCCTGAGGCCAACAAAACAGCAGACAGACAGGCAAGACTTGGAATGCTCAAAGGATAAGAGAAAAACGCGAACAGAGCCAACGAAATTGCGGAATACCCCAATGGACTGCGCTTGACAGACAATGCGTAAATGCCGAAAGACACAAGAAGGGCAGACAGCAGCAATCCCGGGATTCCGGTTTCCATTCCGACCTTCAAATATTCATTGAAAGCATACTCAGGACATCCTGCCACACGTATTCTTTGTTCAGAGCGTGCACAATCGGCAAAATACCGTTCCTGAGTCTGGCCGTAAGCCCCCATCGCCAATCCCGGACCATATCCGGCACATGGGGAAGCCACAACTGCCCGGACTTCAATATCCCAGATATGGAGACGCCCCAAAGCCGAATCCCTTTTCATCATAAACGCACCTACAGCAAGTGCAATGCAGACAAAGGATATTATCACAGACAATGATTTATGCGTCCGAATCCAATTGGCAGCCGAGGTCTCCCGCAGCAGGAGCACACATAGTGCGGCCGAGCATCCGAACCATCCTGCACGGCTCATTGAGGCAGGCAGCACAAGTATGCCCAGTACAACAGTCAGCGCTGCAACCACAGACATCAGATACGAAGTCCAACCGCTACGGAACGATTTACGGCCGGAAAGGAATCCTCTGTCCGTCACCAGACACCCGGCTGCCGCCGACAGCCCTGCAGAGAGAAGCCCGCCATAAGGTCCGGGATTGGAGAATGTCCCGGTCATCGGAAAAGACGCATGCCCGGACGGCATAAATCCGGAAAACTGGAGCAAGCCCAACGCTGCTTCATATATTGTCCAAAGACATAAAGAGAGACATACAATATACGTCATCCACTTTTCGGAAATACTGAAACACAGGCGTGCCGCAGCATACAGCAGCAAATAAGGCAAAGCATCCTCAACGGCAGCGGCTGACACAGGAGAGCCGCTCGCACCGGCAGAAGCCGCATACAGTCCGGCAAGAAGCAGTACGCATACATCAGCAGGAAGGAATCCTGCGACACCGTCTCTGAATATGTTATTCTCTGTATTCACCTCCGCACGAATGAATCTTGTCCAATACTCTGCGGAATAATGCTCCCAATTCCTTGCCTGCTGTCGGATTTCCGACAAACAATGGTTTCATATTCCTGTCTATAAGGAAAGTATGGAATTTTTCATCTTCCGGAATTTGGGGATTGGATTTACGGAACACAGCATCAATATCCACATATACAGGATATGGGAAGTCACTGACAAAAAGTTCCGCCAGCAAATCATCATAATTCTCCATCTGCGGCGAAAAGATTGTCAAGACCTGAAATTCGGGATATTCCTGCTCAAGCTCATAGATACCGATAAGATCAGACAGATGTGCGACCCGGCAGGAACTGCAGGAGGTGGAATCATAGTAATTCACCAGAGTCACAGTTTTGCCACCCGGGGAATAATTGCCGATTATCCTCGACTCAACCTTTTGAAGTTCATGCGGAATTACAACCTCCGTTTTCTGGAATTCCTTCAACTGCCGGGCTATTTTCTGCCGCGAGCACCCCGTCGAGAGCAATGCCAACGCACAAAGAATGAAAGTTAGTTTTTTCATAAGTCTCTATAAGTCATTATTCTCAAATGTCAATCTTTACAATAGGCCGCTTAAATCATATCTGAATATTTCATTGGTATTGATATTAACCCCGTACAAATTTTTCCGCTTTGAGTCGTAATCTATTCTGGAGATGTCTTCATCAACCGTAATATCATATAGGAAAGTCCCCTCCCAATCAAATATATGAATGTGAGGACATCCATTTTCAGTTCGATGCATTATATCCTCTATGCTACGGTTGCTATAAAGAGCGAAGACATAATCTCGGGAAGAGGCAGCATTGACATAATACTGAGTAGACTTCATATACTTATTGACATCCGCTGCCGCTGAAATCAAATTCCTCCAATCCCTGTATTTTTTGTCTGTCGCTATCGAATAAACCGTTCCTGATTCCAGATTAAGATAATTAATCTGCGGAACACCCAACATAACCAATGCTGCCATACCCTTGTTCGAGTTGACCGCAACACTATTTCCCAATTGGGAAATGTATTTTTCTGCTGAGATATTTTCACGATATAAAGAAAACTTCCGGACACCCGAGCCTGACTTGTCCAGGACATTAAAACGGAACTGGTCATCTTCCACATTGATAACAAATTGCAATGAGTCCCGATATGGATATGCGTAGAGAGAATTGTCCGGAAGATCAGAAATCTTGACAAGACTATTCATGTTTGCGGGGTTTCGTAAATTGAAACTATATGATTGGCCAAGCATTATATCCAACACATAACACCTTGTTTCACCATTGCACTGACAGCATCCCGACAAATCCGGACAAAGCAACTCTCCAGGACCTCGTCCTTGAACGACATACTCTCCAATATAAGAATAATCATCCAGTAGATATGCCTTGAAGAATGTATTGTTTCTACCCAGAATAATGGCATCGTATAAAACCAATACAGAATCATCTATAACCATCAAATCTACACACGATATGGTTTGAGGAAAACTGCAATTAAATGTCGAATCTTTTTCAATAAGCAGGGACACTCCAGGATTATGCTGAACAATAGGAGCATTCCTGACAATATTGCCGTTTGTACACGAACAGATTATTTGCAGAACAAATAAACCCCAGAATAAATTACGTCTCATTCGGTAATTGCTCAATGTGAGCATTGTTTTTCAGTTATCAATTGCAGAAACCTTTCCATGAATCTGCCTCAGAAAATCCGAAATATCGTATCTCAAAATCTTTTCTGTATTATATTCCACGAGGTATAACTCCCCCTCCGTCTGGTCTATGGCGAAACTCAAAGCCCGGATGGGCAATTGTAGTTTAGCCAACGGTTTACCCTCCCAACTGAAGAAATGGAGCTGAGGTATGCGAAACGAGCCTCTGTCCAAATTTTCAAAAGTATCACCGACATATAGTCCTACAAAATAATCATCGAACTTTTCCGCATCGTAATATATTTTGCACATTTGGTCCGGTTCTTTGTTTTCCTCGGTATTCACATCTTCCAGATGGCTCTTCAGCGATATGGTTTTGGCTAAATGTGAAGTCAGCGAATAGACATGTACAACATTCAATCTTGAACCCAATTCAGCGACAAGTGATTTTTCGTTGTTCAAAACAATCATTGTAGCATACATATTTGATTCAGTGGATGTAAATGAATTCAGATATTCCATTGCAGGGTTACAGACGGTCGTACCAGATTCATCCCGAATATACCTTTCATATCCGCTGTGACTTGTATTCACCCTACGGCACAGCAGCTTGTCACCACATATCCTGAAATATCTGGAGCCAGAGTTCATAGGAAGTGATTCTGCGACATAGTGCCATTTTGCAACGCCAGTTTCAATGGACGATGTGATGTCATACTCAATATAATTGCCTTTGTAATCACATATTCCTCCGAGAACATTTCCATTTGCGCCCCTGCTGAAATCAAACCAGGAAATGAATGGCTTATACAAAAGTTCCCCCGGTCCACGGCCGGTTTTCAAAAATGACTTGGACAAACGTTTCCCATCTCTATCAAACGCAGAAAGACAGCCATCCGGGTCAGTACTGGCAACAAGGATAAAATCATCGAAAGCCTTTATTCCCTGCACGCCAATGACATTTACGTCAAGGACTTCCGGATTTTGTGGTGAATATTCAATCGGGAATCCTGCAACGAACTCAACGTTCTCGAATGCAAAATATTTTCCTTTTGAACAAGCCGAAACAATAAATATTGCAGCAGCTGCCGTCATGAAATCAAATATAATATTCTTTTTCATTTGGTTGCGTAATAAGATTAAGCGGAGAACTTTTTATGGCTTACAAAAATTCATTCCAGACCACCCTCTTCCTGGTTGTACAGAACAAGTTCCGCAATATAAGACTGTTTCAGTACTGTCAGCATGTATTGTATCATAACAATGAACATACTGTCCACTTTCGGTCTGAGATAAAGCTTCGACATTATACACGAACAAGAGTGAAGTCTCAGCACTAAATTTCTCCACACAAAATACGATTCCAGAAATGGCCGCACAAAGACTAATGACGCTTATCGCCCAATATATTTTCAGTTTCATGTCCTTAACATTTTAATTAGTAACATACACTTCTGTCGCGTCCGCGCCCTGGTAACTCTCCACAAGTTCCACAATAGATAGCACATTCAGACGAATCAGAAGTTATTCGGTTATAGCAAGTTTTACCATTTACTCCTTCATTGTTTGCAAGAGCCTCGACATTGGCATTGAAAAGTTCGTCCATGGAATTCCGTGCGTTGTTGACGCAAACGAATACAGAAACCATCGCAGCCATTATCATAGCCGCGACCGCAAAGAAAATAGTCTTTTTCATAATAAATTCATATTATGTTCCACAACTTCATGGAACTGTGCGAAATGTAATAATTAAATTTCACTAAACCAAATTTATTTTCGCAAAAAAGAAAAAAGAAATATTGCTGTCCGCTAAAAGTCAGTAAGCGATGAAATATCCATCCGCAGTGCTGTT
>CABQAB010000033.1 GCA_902461985.1 uncultured Bacteroidales bacterium
CCGATGACTGAGCCGGGTACGAGACGGGAAGTGGTCCTTCCACGGGGAAAATGGCTCTCTGACGACGGGCAGGTCTACGAAGGAGGGCAGACAGTTGCAATCGAGGTTGCCTTGGAGAGAATCCCTTATTTCCATGTCCTTTAGCGAAAACGATCTCGTGGCGATGATGAAGAATGACTCCCAGGAGGCATTCTTCATCTTCTACCGGAAATACCTTCCGGTAGTCGAGGATTTTGCCTTTTCGCTCGTGAAAGACAGGGACATTTCGAGGGAGATAGCCCAGAACGTTTTCATTAAAATCTGGGACAGGAGGAAGAAACTTGATGATGTCGAGTCGTTGCGCTCTTACCTGTTCCGGATGACACGTAACGCAGTGTATGATTATTTCCGCAGTTGCCGGGGCATGACAGTCGGCCTTGATGACGTGGCGGGGACTGTGGATCTCTCGGAGTTCGTGGTGGAGGAAGACAGTTCGGATTCAATTGACTCACGGAACCTTTTAGTGAAAGTCCTTATAGAGATGGACGCCCTGCCGGAGAAGTGCAGGAGAGTGTTCATAATGAGCAGAATGTTGGGGATGAAGAACCGTGAAATAGCCGAGAGTCTCGGGGTGACTGTCAAGACGGTCGAATACCATATTTCCAATGCCCTGGCGACATTGAGAAAAAATATCGATTTGGGATTAGGGTAAACTGCCGTTCATTCAGTCTTGTGTGCAAATGAAGAACACCAATATCATACGCAGCATAATAGAATCCTTTATGCGCAACGACACTCCGTCCGAAATCGTAAACCAGACTTTCAGACGGTGGCTTGTGGATGACGGCTGGCGTGAAGAGAAGGAGAAGGCACTTGAGGAACAGTGGGACAAGATGACTGTGCTGAGTGATGCCCTCGGAAGCAGCGATGAAATCCGGAAGCAGTATGAAGTGCTTGAACATTCATCCAAGGGCAGGAAGCGCGTGCACAGCTGGATTCCGTGGGCTGTGTCTGCCGCGGCGGCCGTGCTTCTGTGCATTTCTCTTTCGTTGAATCTTATCCGCCGGCCAGAAAGCCAAGATACAGTATGCTACGTCACCGGGAGGGAATCCAAAGGCGAGTTTACCCTTCCGGACGGTTCGCATGTCTGGCTTAACAACGACACCAGACTGAAATTCGATGCTGATTTCGCAGCGTCAGGAGAACGTAAGGTGGAAGTGGATGGCGAGGCCTTCTTCGATGTGGTCAAAGACAGGACTCCCTTTGTCGTATCGCTTGGCGACAATCTGTCTGTCAAGGTGCACGGGACGAGGTTCAATGTGCGCAACTCCGGGATTTTCGAATCAGTCCAGGTCGTGCTCCAGTCCGGAGAGGTGGAGGTGGAGAACGGCTCATACAGAGGCAGACTTGTTCCGGGCAACTGCTATACCTGGAACAAGGCTATGGAAACTTACCGCATTTCCCATGTCAATACCGCAAGTTTCAGCAACTGGACCCGGCCGATGGTGGTTTTCAAGGATGAGTCCCTCTCGGACATACTCGTTACTCTGGAGCATTGGCACAATGTCAAAATCACCGTCGAAAAGGGTGTGGACACGACTGTCTCGCTGTCTTTCACGCTGAAAAACGAGCCTGTGGACGAGACATTCGATCTTCTGCAGAAAGTGACGGGATACAAATGCAAAGTGGTGGACCCCAATCATATAGTAATATCAAGATGAGCAGGATTCCGCAATGAATCCGCAACTGAACAAACAATCATAATACACTAAACTGATTCCTGATGAAAAGAAGTTTTTTCTTTTTTTTGATTCTAATCGTCTCGGCATTCTTCTTTTTGCCGCTGGCCGCCCAGAACAGGAGCGTGAGCATACAGAAAGAGAATGTGACGGTCAGTGAACTGCTGTCTGAACTGGAAAGGCAGACCGGGTTCACTTTCGCATACAGGACATCCGACCTCGACTTGTCTAAAACTGTGACAGTCGCAGCCGAAAACGAGGACATCGTTGCCGTCCTCAGGAAATCCATCCCGGAGCTTGATTTCGCGGTGTCCGGCAGCCGTGTTGTCATTTCGCAGAGAAAATCCGCAAATGGCGGTTCTGCCGGAATCTATGTGGCAGGCAAGGTGCTTGACACGGGAAATCTTCCTGTCGTGGGAGCCGTTGTAATGTCAGCTCCTTCCAACGGAAGCGTCACGGGTGCCGACGGTGAGTTCTATCTCGCTCTCAATCCCGGAGAGACTGCCATTACTGTGGAATGTCTCGGCTATTCCTCCAAGAAAATCAATATTGCGTCCTCCAAGGACAATCTTGTCATTTATCTTACCGAAGATGCAATGAATCTTGACGAATCCGTGGTCGTCGGCTACGGTGTCCAGAAAAAGGTGAACTTGACAGGAGCCATTTCCACGGTGGAGACTAAGCCGCTTGCCGACCGTCCGTCACAAGACCTTGGACATATGCTTCAGGGTGCCGTTCCCGGACTGTTCGTGACGACTACAGGCGGAAGTCCGGATTCCGGTGTCGATATCAACATCCGTGGATACAATTCCATCAACGGGGGTTCTCCTTTGGTGCTGATTGACGGTGCGGAGGGGGATATGCTTGCAGTAAACCCTTCTGATGTCGAGTCTATCTCCGTAATCAAGGACGCATCTTCAGCTGCGATATACGGAGCGAGGGCATCATTCGGAGTCGTGCTCATCACTACCAAATCAGGCAAAGCCAATGACGGAAAGCCGGTAGTGAGGTATAACGGCAAGGCTGGTTTTACTGCACCGACTACCCGAACCGATTATGAAAGCACCGGGTACTGGTCAATCTGGGTGAACGACCATTTCTATAACAACACTTTCGGCAGGAACTGGACTACTTATACCGAGGAGGACATGAACCAGCTGTGGATACGCCGCAACGACAAAGTGGAGAATCCTGACAGACCGTGGATTCTGACTGAAGTGCGGGACGGCAAGGAAAGCTATGTGTACTACTGCAATACGGACTGGTATCATGAAATGTACAGGGACATAAACCCCATCACCCAGCACAATCTTTCTGTCAGCGGCGGCAACAAGTTCGTAAAATATTTCGTGTCAGCTGGTTATGAGCATAAGCAGGGTGTGTTCCAGGTGAGGCCGGAGAAGTACAACAAATACAATCTCCGCAGCAAGACGGATTTTGAACTTACGAAGTGGCTGTCACTCAGCAACAACATGAGTTTCTACTCCACTGACTACGACTATCCTGGCAATTCCAATTCCAATATAACTTTTCAGTACTCCAGTTTTCATGCTCTGGCGAGCATACCGTTGAGGAATCCGGACGGGACATGGGTATACAAGACGATCGTTTCGGAGCACAATGTCGCAAACGGATGCCACATGGAATTGGGGCAGGACACCAAGCAGAACCACAAGTACAGGTACAATTTCTCCAATACAGCCGAGATTTCCGTTCATCCGGTCAAAGGGCTGGACCTGAGAGCCAATGTTACTTACACCATGGACAACAACCGGTCGTGGAACAGGTCCACCCCAGCTACGTATTCGAAATATCCGGGCATCGTTGAGACTGACAGCAACGGACGGTTCTGGGACCGTCTGCTCGAACAGTATGACAACAGCCGCTACCTTGCGGTCAATGTGTTCGGAACTTATGCCAACACATTTGGAGGTAGCCATAATATGCAGATTACCGCCGGCTACAACTATGAGACATGGTATCAGAAAAAGCATGGCACTGAAGCCCGCAATCTCGCTTCCCTCTATCTGAGCGACTATGACATGGTTCTTCCTGGTCCTGACGGGACATATTACAGGGAGATATCCGGAGGGCAGAACGAGTACGCTCTTCAGGGATTTTTCGCGCGTGCCAACTATGACTACAAGGGCAGGTACCTTTTGGAGGCGAGCGTGCGCTGTGACGGAACTTCGCGTTTTGTGCGCGAACACCGCTACGGCTGGTTCCCGTCGGCTTCCTTCGGATGGCGTTTCTCCGAAGAGGACTTTTTCGCTCCGATAAAGGACTGGTGGAGTCAGGGCAAGGTCCGTTTCTCCGTCGGTTCTCTCGGAAACCAGCAGGTAGGATATTATGACTTCGTCAGGACCATCAACAAGAAAACTGCAGCCTGGATGTTTGAGGGCGAAAATTCCAGAGCAAGTTCAGTGACTGTCTCCAATCCGAACGCCTCTGATTTCACCTGGGAGACTACCAACCATTACAATCTCGGTCTTGACCTCGCTTTCTTCGGCAACAGGCTTGCCTTCACTGGAGAGGCTTACATAAGGCAGACCAAGGGTATGCTGACTACCGGCGAACTTCTGCCGGCAGTCTATGGTGCCGGTGCGCCGATGAGGAACGCCGCGGATCTGTGCTCGTACGGTTATGAGCTGGTCCTCGAATGGAAAGACGCTTTCTCTCTTGCCGGGAAACCGTTCTCTTACGGTATACGGGCCAGTCTGAACGACTATATCACCAAGATTACGAAATTCCGTAATCCTACCCGTCTGATCGGCTCTTATTACGAAGGCATGACAGTGGGCGAGATCTGGGGTTACAAGACTGACGGTTTCTTCAGAACCGATGAAGAAGCACGCGAATATGCGAAGCGGGTAGACTTGTCGGAAGTTGCAGGCGGACTCAATGACGGCTGGCGTGCAGGAGACCTCAAATATCTTGATATAGGCGGAAATGAGGACGGCAGTCCCGACGGTGTAGTCAATATAGGCGGAAATACCGTCGATTCGTCCGGCGACAAGGTAATCATCGGGAACAAGGAACCGCGCTGGCAGTACGGAATCAATCTTTCCGCTTCGTGGTATGGCATTGACCTTTCAGCTTTCATACAGGGCATAGGACGTATCAACCGTTATCCGGGCGGAGGTGACCGCGCATTCTGGAACGCATACGGCCAGGTGCCTGTCTCTTTCCTGCCGAAGAATTTTATGGACAATGTCTGGTCCGAGGATAATCAGGATGCGTATTTCTCCCGTCCAAGAGCCAATATGGCCAACGAGGGAAGCACATATCTCTCAACAGTCAATGACCATTTCCTCCTCAACATCGGCTATATAAGGCTGAGGAATCTCACTCTCGGCTATTCCCTCCCTGAACAGGTCTGCAAGAAAGCGAAAATGGGAAATGTGAGAATCTACCTTTCCGGGGAGAACCTCTGGTACTGGTCTCCGTTGAAGAGGATAAACGAGTACTATGACCCTGAAAGGATGTATGCAGGAAATACATTCGGTTTCGGCTATCCGTGGCAGCGGACATTCATTTTGGGACTTGACATAACTTTCTAAGTGGCGCATGATATGAAAAAATATATATTCATTATCGTCCTTTTCTCTTTTGCGGCAGTTTCATGCAACCTGGACCGTTTCCCCCTGGACAAGGAAACCCTTGATACCTATCTCAAGGACGAGGCCCAGTGCCAAAGTTTTTCCAACACCTTCTATGAAGATCTTTTCAAGGACCCCATATGGAACGCCAATAGCGACCTTTATATGGCCAAGACTCTGCCGTCTCTGATCAGGGGAGGGAATGCCCGTCCCACTCCTTCAAGCGGAGGAGGCTGGGATTTTACGGTTCTCCGCAGCATCAACACCATGCTGGGGCATATGGACAACTGTGAGGACGAAGAGGTGCGTGTCCGTTACACCGGGCTTGCGAGGTTCTTCAGGGCGTATTATTACTATAGGATGGTCCGTGATTTCGGTGATGTCCCGTGGTATGACCATGAACTCGGCTCTACGGAGACGGATGAACTCTACAAAGCGAGGGATTCACGTGACTATGTCTTTGAGAAGATGCTGGAGGATATAAATTTCGCGATAGATGTGCTTCCGAAAGAACCGAATCTGTATCGCGTGACCAGCTGGACAGTACTGGCCCTCAAGTCGCGTATGTGCCTTTTTGAAGGGACATGGAGAAAATATCACAATCTCTCCCTTGAACATGATGCCGACTATTATCTAAAACTGGCGGCCGATGCGGCGAAAACTTTCATTGAAACTTCCCCTTACGGAATTTATGAGTATGCTGACGACCCGTCGATGAGTTATACCATGCTGTTCTCACAGATTGCTGCGCCTTCAGAGGAAGTTGTTCTGGCGAAGAATTACAGCCTCGTAATCCAGCACTCTCATGAGGCGACTTACCGTTCCTTCGCTGACGGTGCTGCGCTTAATGTCAACAAGAAGTTTGTGGACGCTTTCCTCATGGCGGACGGCAGCCGTTACACCGACAAGCCTGGCTGGGAAAAGGATATCTACTATGATGAAATGACTGGCAGGGACCCGCGTCTCGCCCAGATTCTCCGCTGCCCGGGGTATCACCGTCTTGACCACGACGAAGTCCTGACGACTGATTTCTCTTCGTCACTGACAGGCTATCCGTATGTGAAGTATTGCGTGAGCTGGAATGTCCAGGACTACAGTTATCTGGCATCCGACAACGACCTTCCGCTCGTTCGCGCCGCCGAAGTCTACCTGAATTATGCCGAAGCCATGGCTGAGAGATCTGACGTGACCATTTCGCAGTCTGATATCGACCTTGCCATAAATCCGCTCCGCAAGAGGGCTGGCATGCCTGATATGGACCTGGCGTGGTGCAATGCCAATCCGGACGACAATTATCTTGGTTCGGCGAAATACGGATTCCGCAACGTGAAGGGCGAAAACAGGGGAGTCATACTGGAAATCAGGCGTGAAAGGATGGTAGAACTCGCACAGGAGGAAGATTTCCGCTGGTATGACCTGATGAGATGGAAAGAGGGCAAGTGCATTGAGCAGGACATTCTCGGGCAGTATTTTCCGGGTCCGGGTGAGTATGATTTCGATGGTGACGGCGTGAATGACATCTGCCTCTACGAGGGAGGCGTTGCGCCTGAAACCTCGTGCCGCCTTGTTTACGAGATAAACAAGACTCCGATTGTCCTGACCGGTGGGAACAGCGGTTATGTCATGCCGTACAAGAACCAGAAACACCAGTTCGACGAATCACGCGACTACCTTTTCCCTCTGCCTCTCGAAGAACTCAGCATGAACAGGAATCTTGTGCAGAATCCCGGTTGGAAGGATATAGAACGCTGATTTGAGAAATCATAATTATAACATCATTACTAACTCTTTTAAACAATTTTGAAATGAAAAAGTATTTTTCTTTCTTCTGTGCGGCTGCAGTGGCCTGCTGCGCAATCGTGTCCTGCAACAAGGAAAATCCCGGCAACGGGGGAAACAACAGCGGTAACGGAGACAACGGTGGTGACAAGCCTACTGAAGTGAACATCTCCATCGACGGGGATTTTTCTGACTGGGATGCTATCACCGAGACCAGTCCTGACGGAACAGCCTATTTCTGTGCTCAGGGTGCGGAAGGCTACACTGGCATCCGCAATCTCAAGGCTACGTCTGACGCCGATTGCATTTATATGTGCTTTGAGGTCTCTACAAGCAAGATCTGTATGGCCGAAGGGGGACATCACGGTGACAGCTGGGAAGGTATGGGGTTCGCCACTCCTGCCCCGCTCTGGATTTACATTGATTCAGATAACAATCCTGCAACCGGACTCATACCTCACTGGGTCGGAGACGTTGATCTCGGTGGACTTGCTTTCGAGGAGTTCCAGTTCGACAACGGTCTCAACCTCTACACTTGGATAGCCACTGAAACAGGACTCTGGGACATGGGATGGCAGCAGGCAAACGTCAAGCTGCAGTCTGAATTTACTCCTGACGGATTCAGCATCGAGAGCAGCGAGTTCTATAATATCAAGACTGACGATTATCCGGACGGCTATGGCTGGAATCATGAAAAGGACAACACAATCATCACTTTCGAGAACTTCAAGACAAAAGTAAATGGTGCATGGTCAATCTGCGAATTGGCCATTGACAGGACTCTGCTCGTGGATAATGAGGCAAAAGAGGGTCCACAGATGACAGAAATAGCGTTCGGCGTCGCAAACCAGTGCTCAGACACTGACGGCAAAGGCGGCTGGTCCGGCATCATCCCAGGCGACCGCAAACCTGCAGTCCTCAAACTCATTAACCAGTAGTGTGGTTGTATTTTGATAATTCCGGGGCGGGTGGTTTTCTCCCCGCCCCTTTTTCTTCTTTAGTGCCGCAAGGCATATACTAACCAAAAACTAATTCCACCTAATTATGAAACCTATATTGAAAACCAGCATAATATTGGCAGTGACATTGGCGTTGATATCATGCGAACAAATATCAACTGATTTTCCAAATATTTCTATTGATAGCTCTGTCATTAACGATGTGTCCTTTTGCAGCGGAATTGACGGACATACAGTAGTATTGACATTGGATGATGCTCGGATTGTTGCAGACAAGTATCTTTTACGCCGGCATCTAACCAAATCCAATGATAAAACAATAAAAGAAATTATCCCTATCTACAGCACGGCTGATACGCCGGTGATGTATGCGGTAAATTTCGATGAGGGATTTATCTGGATTTCGGCGAGGACTGACTATTATCCGATTTTGGCGGAGGTCGAAATGGGAACTTTCTGTCCTGACAGTCTCGATAATGGTGTCGGAATCTTGTTGGATGAATTGAAAGAAGACATTGATTATGCCGCTACTCATGAAGACAGTACCGATTACTATAACTCCTGGCAGCCATATATGCAAAGAGGGAATACCCTCACCCGTTCTTATAATCCGTCATGGGATAAGGACCAGCAATATGCCCATTACCTCTTAACGACAAGGCTTGAAGATGAAGAGTATGACTATGATTTTCTCATGTGCTGTGATAGGCTGAAACTTCCCAAAGATATTTATGATCAATTTTATGCAAATGCAGAAGCATACTCTTTCGGTAATGAAGACATCCGGGATTTGTCAGTTGTGGCCAAGAAACATGTCATCAATGAGAAATATCACGGACCATATCTTAACACTCAATGGCATCAGAGTAGGCCATTCAGTGATGCTACCGAGGATCCTTCTAAACCTTTAGGTTGTGTTACTGTGGCAGTAGGACAGGTGATGAAGTATTTCGAGCATCCGGCATATATTGATTGGTCTTCTATGTCAAATGTGATGGCGACTTCAGCTTCTGTTACTTTCTTGGCTCAATTGAAAAAAGATTTAAAAGTTGATGCCAATGGCGGAACCACTATTAATGAGGCTAAAAGAGTCTTTTCTGAGTATGGCTATAATTGTAAGATTATAAATCATGATCCATCAGAGGTCAGAATATCGCTGCAGTATGAGAGGCCCGTGTATATGCGTGGGCAAAACTCTAATGATGTGGGACATGCCTGGGTGTGTGACGGATACAACCTATGTGTGGAATATGATCAATATGAATTATACACTTATATGTATGATTATGGGGGAATGTCATATCTGGAAACAGGTTGGGAAAGGCTTTACACACATTCATATTATGAATATCATATGAATATGGGATGGGGAGGATCTTATAATGGATGGTACTATGGTGACGGCGTTTCGAAATATCCAAATTATAGGAAGGAAATAATAATATCAGGAACCAATTAAATATTGACGTCATGAAAAAAGTAGGACTGTTTTTGATGATGGTCATGTCTCTGGCAATTTCGTGTAACAAGGACAGAGACTGTGATGGCAACGAATTCCCGGATGGAGGAATCGAGTATCGTGATATTTACATCATGGCTGATGATATTCCAGTGGATGCACAAAATTATGTTTTGACAATTCCTGCGGAAGCCGGAGAGTACGATGTGCAGCTCTTGGTGAAAGGCTATATCACATTGGATGTGTTGAACGGCTGCGAGGGGATTGAAATTTCCACTGACAGCAATTGGCAAAATGTTCCCGAAGATGCCGGCAAGAATGGATATAAAGAAACTATGCATATAAAGGCGGAAGCCAACAACAGCAAACTGTCAAGAAATCTGAATTTTTGTGTCATTGCCCATGTCTTCAACGGTTTCCGCGCGGACATGACAATAGTCCAACAGGGAAAATGATTGTCAGGACTCCAGCCTCCGGCATTGCTGTTGAAGTGAATTATGCCCACATTCTATTCATATTTTGAATGGAATGGTTGTATGATTCGCTTCATTTGTTTATTTTTGCTGAAAAATGAGCGAGTTATGCGACCTTACTACATTTGGCAATACCCAGGCTGGCCCAAGTTCCGTTGGGAGTCTGACAAAATACTGAAACTGCTTTCAGAAGTGCGTCTTTTGGAGGGACGGATTACCGGTATGATGGGAGGTCTCGGATTTGATATTCAGTCCAGGACGTCTCTGGACGTAATGACGGAGGACGTCATCAGATCCAATGAGATAGAGGGCATTTTGCTGAATGTGGACCGAGTGCGGTCATCTGTAGCGAGGCATCTCGGTATACCTGCAGAAGGTCTTCCGGAACCGGACCACTATACCGACGGTGTTGTCCAGGTTATGATTGATGCCGTCCGCAATTACTCCGGGGAGCTGACTCAGCAGCGTCTGTTCAATTGGCACGCGGCTTTGTTCCCCACGGGGCGCAGCGGCATTCATCCGATAACGGTGGCAGGCTGGAGAGTCGGAGAAGAACCAATGCAGGTTGTTTCCGGGGCATTGGGAAAGGAAAAGGTTCACTACGAAGCACCGGCATCAGCGGATGTTCCCAAGGAAATGGCCCTGTTCCTGGATTGGGTCAATAATGAGAACAATACAGATCCGGTCCTGAAAGCGGCAATCGCTCACCTGTGGTTCGTGGCTATACATCCATTTGATGACGGGAATGGCCGTCTGACAAGGACTATCACTGATATGCTGCTTGCCAGGGCCGATGGGATGCCACATCGCTACTATAGTATGTCCGCGGAAATCATCAGGAATAAGAACGGATACTATGATGCGCTGGAAAGGACCACGGTTG
Source organism: uncultured Bacteroidales bacterium (assembly GCA_902461985.1). GTDB lineage: Bacteria > Bacteroidota > Bacteroidia > Bacteroidales > UBA932 > Cryptobacteroides. The sequence goes on from CABQAB010000033.1 coordinate 10,871, forward strand.
GTGACGTTGAAATCACCTCGTGGCTGGAGTGGTTCCTTCAGACACTGAAAGATGCTATGGAACGCAGTGTGGACACCGTCAGCCGTGTGGTGAAGAAGTCTATGTTCTGGCAGGAGCATCGTGACGTGGCGATGAATGAGCGACAAGTTAAGGTCGTGAACCGGTTATGGGACGGGTTCGACGGTAAACTCACAACCGTGAAGTGGGCAAAAATCTGCAAGACTTCGCAAGCTACCGCCCTTCGTGACATCAATGATTTGATTGGTAAGGGAATCCTGGTGAAAGGAGAGGACGGTAGCAAGAATACCAGTTACATTCTAACCGGGGATCGATGACCATTTCCAAATTCAGCGGCGAGTGCGAAGCCGACTTTGAGCCAGTCGTTGTAGCCGGAGGTTATATCGATGCCGCAGGCCTTAATTTGTGCGTTTTCAGATCGACTGCAATTTCCGTTTTGGATTTGCAGCCGATTTCTCGGCTCAACTGTTTGAAAGCTAATCCCGAAAAAGTTTAGGGTATTTGTCCGGTCAGGAAGTCTTGTAAGGGAAAAGTGCGGTTTATGGTCAGAATTGCAGTG
>CABQAB010000034.1 GCA_902461985.1 uncultured Bacteroidales bacterium
TAGTGCTCACCCTCTTTTGCGGTTCCTGCCGTTACGGTGTATGTCACCACACATTCGTCAGCCCCGTAAAGTTGTACTGGAATTTTGAGGACACCCTTGTCTTCTGCTATGTTTGCCCTGTTAATCGTGAATGACACGATGTTGGCATCTTTGTATTCGGCTTTGTGGCATGCCGCCAGCGAAAGGGCGGCGGCAGACGCCGCAAATATCTTTTTCAATATCTTGTTCATGATTCTGTCGTTTTAGTCTGCAAGTATTTTTGCGTAACCAGGATTCTGTTCAAGGTTGTTGTTGACCCTCATCTCGTATGAAGGAATCGGCCAGCAAAGGTGATAATCTCCGGCTTCGAGAGAGCGTCCGACATAACCCGCTGTCTCATTGAGAACATGACTATCCAATGCACCGGCCTGGCCTTCACGGCCTGCGTGTCCTACGCCCCAGCGTTTGAGACATTCAAGTCTGAGTCCGTCGCCTACAGTCTCCCTGAACCATTCTTTCTGGATTGCCTCCATGGTAATCGCGGCCGTTGGAGTAGCCTTTCTGCTGCTCTGCAGTGTCGTAAGTTTGGACATGGCCTTGATCTTCTGATTGTTCATAAAGGCTGCTTCTGCTGCGACAAGGTACATTTCCGGGAGTGCGAAAGGTTTCGGGGCTATGTGCCCGTCAATTATTCCGCTTGCATTGAGCGCGGTGTTGCCCTTGTACTTGGTGAATACGAAGAACTTGCCCTGATAATATGAACCGCTGCTCTTGAACGGAATCTTTGAAGTGTCGTCGAACCAGTTGCGCCTGCGCCAGTCTCCGCTCTCGTAAGAATCAATGAGTGTCTTGGATGGAAGATAGCCCGAAGCGAAAGAATCTTTTGTAGGCGAATTGGCATCTGTACCGTAGTTTATATATTCATCGTAACTACCGGCAAGTTCGGTAAGGGAAACGGGGAGCATCATGATAGCCTCTTTGCCTGCATCCTCGAACCATTCAGCCTGGAACTCGGCCTCAGTTTCGCAAAGGGCATAGGCAGAGTTGGTGATTACTGTGTCTGCGTATTCGTATGCTTTTCCATAGTTGCGTGTGTCAAGATTCCAGTTGGCATACATACAGCGCAGCACATCTACATTGAAGTATTCCGATGCTGCTTTGCCGGCTTCACCCTTGAGAATCACATAGGCATCGTCAAGGTCTTTCTTAATCTGGTTATATACAGCCTCGACAGTAGCCCTTGCCGGCTTTTCGTTCTGGTCGTACACAGTTACGAGAGGCACGCAGAGGTCAGTCGATGCAGTTGCCGGGTCGTATGCTTTTCCATAACGGCGTGCAAGTTGGAGATATGCCCATGCGCGTGCTGATTTTGCATCAGCCATGAGGTAGTTGAGGTCATCGCCATAGATTTCACGATCGAGAGTTGACTTCGGAACCTGGTCTATCACAATGTTGAAATTCTTTATGGCCGTGTACATATTCTGCCAGAATCCTGTAATGTAGTCATCTGAAGAAGTGAATGAGCCGTCAAGACGATGCAATGCGCCGTAACGGTTTCCGAATTCGGTGGTGGCGTTGAAAGCATCGAACATTATGTCGTCAGACATTTTGTATGTCCCGGCCTGCATGGTCCTGAAGTTGGAATATATCCCCAAGTCATAACTTTCAATATCTTCCGGAGTCTGGATCATCGGAATATTTTCATCATATACCAGCGATGTGTCCGGATACAGGTCCAGATTGCATGCGACCACCATTCCGAGGGCAAGAGAAACGGATAATATCTTTAATATATTGTTGTTCATCATAATCTGTCTTAAAATGTTTAGAACTTGATTTCAATGCCACCGAGTACCTGAAGGGTGTTTCCAGGGATGCCGTATGTGAGGTTTCCGTCAATTTCAGGGTCTATACCCGTATAGTTGGTAAGAGTCCAGAGGTTACGTCCGGTGATTGAGAACATTACTCCTTTCACTACTTTCTGTGTTCCGAGAGCCTTCTGTGAAAGGGAATATCCAACAGTAAGGTTCTTGAGCCTTAGGAAGGATGCGTTCTCCAGCAGATGAGTGTCAAATTCCATATTGTAGCCCTTTGACCAGTCTGGGTATTCTGCATCGGTATTGTATGGTGTCCAGAAGTCAGAAACGGACTTAATCTGGTTGTCACCTACGTTTCTGTTAGGATTGGCATAGAAATATGCGTCATTATTGATGAGATACTTTCCTGCGAAGTAAGAAAAGTCCACATTGAACGAAAGTCCTCTCCAGTGGCCACGAAGTCCGAAACCTCCGCTGACAGGCTCGTGTCTTCTGATTCCGGTATTCTGGGTAAGAGCTTCCTCATTATACTCTTTGGTAATCCGTTGAGGATCCATAGTGCAGACATTCTTATCCTCTCCCGGGAGATACCAGGTAGGTGCTCCGTCTTCAGGATCTACTCCGGCAAAAATCGGGAAATAGTACATTACCGGGCTGCCGACCACATATCCCAAACCGGTGTTGGCGACTTCCCAGCTTGTTCTGCCGTCGAATAGTTCAGTCACCTTTTCAGCATTGTAATTGAATGTGGTGTTGAAATTCAGTCCGTAGTCCCTGCCTTTGAGTATGTCTACTCCCAAAGTGATGTCTATACCGGTATTACACATTGCTCCAACATTGGCAGTAACGCTGCTGAAACCTGTCGTATATGGCTGAGGCACTGACATGAGCATATCGCTTGTCACTCTGTTGTAAACCGAAATTTCCGCATCAAGCCTGTCCCAGAAACGGGCGTCAATTGTTGTCGTGAAAAGTCTCTGTTTCTCCCATGTGAGACTTTCGTTTGAAGGGCTTGACAAATACAGGTAAGGTGAACCATTATATGTTGAGGTGCTGGATGATATGGTTCCCAGATGTTCATAATTAGGTATATTTGCGTTACCCTGCGTTCCGTAGCTCAGCTTGAGCGAAAGTCTGTCAACAGGCCTGATGTCCTTGAGCCAGCTTTCATTCTTGAGATTCCACATGGCCCCGACCGCCCAGAACGGTGCCCATCTGTTGTTCTTTCCGAAACGGGATGAAGCATCGTAACGGACTGTTGCATCTATGAAATACCTTTCGGCATAACTGTAGTCAGCATGTCCGAAGAATGAGAGGAAAGCATATTCAGTTTTATTCTGGCTCATGGTTCTGGTGCTGGCAAGACCATTCTGAACATTCATAAGACGGTCGTCAGTCTGTCCCATAGAACTGCTTGAGTTGTATTTGTACAGATATTTTATGCCTTCCTGCCCGAGAAGCACTGAGAAATCGTGTCCATTCTTGAAAGAATGGCTGTATTCGAGAGTATTGGTGATGGTGTTCCGTGTAGTATAATAATCTCCTAAAAGTCTCTGGCTATTGTCTGTGAATGATGCTGAAGGAAGGATTCTTGCGTCACGCTGGTCAATATAAGAATCAGTGCCGACACGTGATGCCAGGATAAGGCCTTTATAGAGTTCTATTTCAAGGAACGCAGATCCGTTGATTCCGTATCTGTTATAGTTATCAAAGAACTTTTCGGAACGGTAGTGCTGGTTCGTCAGTCCGTTTGGATAGGACTCGGGATATTCCTTGCCTGTGTTAGGGTCGATTGCAGGGAAGAGCGGGTTGATCAAATAGGACAATCCGCCTTCGGTATATGCTCCGTCGAGTCCTCCGGAATTGTTCCAGTTACCATTCTGGCGGTCTTCAGTAAGGTATCCAGTGAAATTCACTCCCGCCTTGAGCCAGTCGGTAGGACGGGCCTGGATGTTTGAACGGAGAGTATAACGGTCATAATAGTTTCCGATCGTGTTTCCGTCCTGATGGAACTGGGAAGCACTGAACATATATGCCACCTTGTTGCTTCCGCCTTCGATGGTCACGTCATTCTGGCACTGTAGACCGTGAAGATTCTGGAAATAATGATGCCATTTCGTGTCTGCAGTGTATCCTTTGGAATAATAAGTGTCTTCTATAGCCTGAGGAGTCATGATGCCGGCACGAATCCAGAACGAAGTCAGTTCGCTGCTGTTCATCATGTTCTCGTAGAACTGGAGGTTCGAGTGAGTGCTGACGCCCCACTGGGTATGCACTGTCACCGTGGCCTTTTCATTGAAGTGTCCTCCTTTAGTGGTGACGTACACGATACCGTTGGCTCCGAGGGAGCCATAGATTGATGTTGAAGACGCATCCTTAAGCACGGATATGGACAGAATGTCATTAGGGTTGAGGTTCATGACCATTGTGCTGTTTGACTGTATGCCGTCGATAATAAACAACGGCTCGCTGCTGCTTGACAATGAACCCACACCGTGAATTTTCATGCTTATTGAGTTATCTCCCGCAACGCCACCCGTAGAGAGTACCTGCATACCTGCAACCTGTCCCTGGAGACGGTCGAGAGGCGACTGGGAAGCGGAGTTCTTCACTATGTCGGCTTTTACGGTAGTGACTGCACCGACTTTGTTTCCAATGCGCTTTGACGAGCCATACCCGATTTTCACGGCTGCATCCAGAAACTCGGCGTCCGAGTCGAGTCTTACGTTGATTGTTTTCTTGCCGTTCACGCTTACTTCTGTCGTTTCGTAGCCGATGGACGAAAATGACAGAACTGCATTTGAGGCTACATTGATTGAATAGTGTCCGTCAATGTCGGTAGCCACTCCATATGCCGTAGCTGCGCCTTTCACGATGACACTGGCTGCCGGCACCGGCTCTCCGGTGGCGGAATCCGTGACTGTACCCGTTACAGTCAGGGTTTGCGCGTAGGCTGACAAGCCTAAAGCCGCAAACATGGTGGTGAGAAGAAGTTTGATTTTCCTCATAGGTTTACCACTTTAAATTAAACTTATTATACCTTTTTGATGTTTTTCATTTTTGACCGCTCTGTCGCCGAGCCGGTCCTTCACCTTGAAAGACTGCCGTCCTGACAGTTTTTCCTACACTGCTTTTCCTATACTTTTTACACTACTCCCATCCACTCCGGCGGCCCTTTTCCCATTCAGTCCAGACTGTCGTTTCAAGCACTGGAATTGTGTAGTTTTTAACGGGCGTTTTCGAGTGCATGGAATTGCAAAAATGAACATTTAATTTTAGAATTGCAAATCTTGTAAGTGCTGCAATTCAATGAGTTAAAAATGTCATTTCCCAATATTTATAAAAATTGGTTATAATTTGTAAGTTAATGTAGCGTCATTCTTTCAATCTTAAATCAAATGAAAGGTATTTGCCATTGGACAAATTTGTTCAAAAAGTTGAAAATATTTTTCTCGAACGGTTTGAGAAACTTTTTAATTGAGTTTTTCGAGTATATAATGGCATTTTCTGCACTTTGCAAGGGTATTTCGATGCACACCGAACGATGCGGCAATAACAGTAATTGGGACTCCAGAAGCATGTATTTCCTCGATTCTTTCCCCGTTTTCGCATATTGTCCGGACTTTCTCGCTGCATCCTGAAGGCCTGCCAAGTTTGATCCCGACGGTTTTTCTGGCTGCCAGAGCCTCTTTCGTCCTCTGGGAAATAAGATTTCTTTCTATTTCGGCAGCCAGTGCGAAGGCAAACGCGATGATGCGGGAATTGATGCTGTCACTCAGATCGAAGTTGTCCTTGATTGTGTGGATGCGGATGCCGTGCTGGGAGCAGTAGTTGAGTATGGACATTATCATCAGCATATTTCTGCCGAGCCGGGATATTTCGGTGGAGATTATCAAGTCGCCGGGCTTCATTTTCCGTATGAGCCTGCCAAGGCGGCGTTTTTCCCAGGGTACGGTGCCTGATACGGATTCTTCCACCCATTTGTTGATTTCCAATCCTTTGGATTTACTGTAGTTTTTGATTTCGAACCGCTGACTCGCGGAGGTCTGCATCTCGGTGCTGACCCTGATGTAAGCATAAGTACACATAAGTAATTGATTTTTATCTCAATATAATGTGCACCTCGAAAACGGCAAAATCAGGAGACGCCTCCGCGATGCTACAGGGCCGCCGTTTCGTTCAGGAGAAATCCAAGTAAAACAACCGCCGCACCCGAAAACGCCCGTTTAATAGTGCAGCGGAGGTAGTGTTTTTAGTATTGAAATATCTATTCACAATTAATATAGTAGTGCTATGAAAAAAATTGCTTTATTTTCGATGCCGCTTGTTGCCCTGCTTTTTGCTGCAGGCTGCACAAAAGAACCGGTTACACCCGAACCGAATCCGGACAACAAACCAGATGAACCGGCAGTGGTCACATTTACCGCACAAGCCACAAACGTACTTGAGAACGGTGTCTCAATTTCCATCAGCCATGACGGAACTGAAAACGATACTTATTACGGATTCTATACTACGGATCTGACTTCAGAAGCAGGAACTCTTATCGAAGCGCAGGTCGCTGAACTCAAAGAAAGCGTGTCAGACCTGACTCAGGTGCTCTGGAAGGGAAAGACCCTCGTTCGTCCTGTCATGAACCTGACTCCGGCTACGGACTACAAATACATTGTGTTCGGCGTCAAGGCTGACGGTACAGTCTACGGAAAAGAAGGAGTGGCAGAGTTCAAGACGCTTGAAACAGAGGAATTGAAATTTGAAGTCAACCCTGCCTGGACGGTAAGTTATGACGGCAAGAGTGTTCACAATACATACGGTCTCGTGGATGTCATATCAGTAGCCACCACAAGCACAGAAGGATATATCATCGATGTCATCGATGTTGAAAGTTACGAAACTGATGGTATCGAGGCGTCTTTCCTTGCAAGCATAGATTACATACAGTCTATCATCGATCAGGATGTAAACAACGGTTATGAGACCACTTGGGACGATATGCTCTACACTGAGAATGCTCAGGAATATTACAACCTCAAGGACGGAGTAAGCTATTATGCAGTTGCGATAGGAGTCAGCAGCGAAGGCGAGCCTACCGGCAAATATGCCATAACCGAAGCCTTCACCGCAGATCCTGCACCTGAGGCAAGCGAGGACTACAGCAAGTGGCTTGGCATGTGGATCATTACTGACCAGAACGACCAGCAGTATCCTATGATTTTGAGCATGTTTGATCCAGACCATACCTATGCAGTCACTCTGGTAGACGGCTTTTATGATGCACGTGCCTCTTACAATGATGACAAGACTATGTCTTTCAGGTCAGGAACAGTCCGCGAGAACGTTGATTTCGGCCAATATGGAACAGGTAGCGTAGGATTCTACGGATCAGGTCCTATCGGCGCGGATGTATATACCATTACAGGTACATACGCTATCTGCACTATGACTCTTGACGAGAGCGGAAACAGTGCGGCCGGAGACCCTACTCCTGTCACCTTGAATCTGACCAACGGAGAAACATGTACGCTTACCGCCATGACTTATGTGGGCGTTGTCGGAAATTCTCTCTTGAGTTGGCCTACAACGATGATTCCGGAATACGCACTTCCGTTGAAGTCCATGACAAGATACGAGGAATCGGCATCACTCAGAGTCAAGAACCCTGTTATAGCCGCTGCCAAGAGACACCGCGCTTCGTTCAAGAGCCTTGACGTAACTGCAGCCGAACTTCAGAACGCAGTTTCAGCCAAATAATTTCCGCTGAACTTTTCAGCATCAAACTGTAAACGGCTTTTGTGCGATAATGACACGAAGGCCGTTTATAAAACTCTAAATTGCTTATGAGGAAATTCAAATATTTTTTTACTGCTCTGATGCTGTGCGTTTCAGTCCTGGTCAATGCCCAGAACATTTCCGTCAGCGGAATTGTTACCGATGCATTGACGAAGGACCCTGTGCCATTCGCAGGCATTCAGATCAAGGGTACAACGACAGGAGGCATGACCGACGGCGACGGCTACTACAGCCTGAATGTGCCTGCCGATGCTGTACTGGTCTTTTCTTCAATCGGCTACAAGGCAAAGGAAGTGGCTGTGGCCGGCAGGAAAATCTGCAATGCCGAACTTGAGGCCGATGCGGAAATGCTTGAAGGCGTGGTCGTTACAGGTATGCAGAAGATGGACAAGCGTCTGTTCACCGGTTCGACGGCGAGAGTGGACGGAGACAAGGCAAAACTCGACGGTGTAGCTGAAGTCGGCCGTGCCCTCGAAGGCCGTGCTTCCGGAGTCTCCGTGCAGAATGTGTCCGGTACGTTCGGAACTGCGCCGAAAATCCGTGTGCGTGGTGCCACATCCATCTACGGTTCGTCCAAGCCGCTGTGGGTTGTGGACGGAGTCATTATGGAGGATGTAGTGGAGGTGGATGCCGACCAGCTTTCATCAGGTGATGCTACAACCCTTATCAGTTCTGCAATCGCAGGTCTGAATGCAGACGACATAGAGAGTTTCCAGATTCTCAAGGACGGTTCAGCGACGTCAATCTACGGAGCGCGTGCGATGGCCGGAGTCATAGTGGTGACGACCAAGAAAGGTACCGCCGGACATAGCCGTATCAGCTACACCGGAGAGTTCACCACGAGGCTCAAACCGAGCTACAACAATTTCAACATCATGAACTCCCAGGAGCAGATGAGCGTCTACCGTGAAATGGAAAAGAAAGGCTGGCTTAACTACGCCGAACTTGCCAATGCTTCAGAGAGCGGCGTCTACGGCAAGATGTACAACCTGATTTCCGCAGGCCAGCTCGAGAATACGGAGACCGCACGCAACGAATATCTCCGCCAGGCTGAATACCGCAACACGGACTGGTTCGATCTGCTGTTCTCCAATGCGATGATGCACAACCATTCCGTCAGCATATCTTCCGGAACGGACAAGTCGCAGTATTACGCCTCGATCAGTGCCATGGCCGATCCGGGCTGGACGAAACAGAGCAAAGTGAACCGCTATACGGCCAATCTCAATGCTTCCTACAATATACTGAGGTGGCTGTCCCTCAATATGATAGCAAATGCTTCCTACCGTCAGCAGAGAGCTCCCGGAACATTGTCTTCAGACATTGATGCAGTGAGCGGAGAGGTTAAGAGGGACTTCGACATAAATCCGTATTCATATGCCCTGAACACTTCGAGAGTGCTTGACCCTGATGAATACTACACGAGGAACTATGCCGCATTCAACATTTTCCATGAACTGGAAAACAACTACATGGATTTTGACGTCACTGACCTGAAATTTCAGGGCGAGTTCAAAATCAAGCCTGTCACCGGTCTTGAGATATCCGTCCTCGGTGCGGCAAAATATTCATCAAGCGCACAGCAGCACCATATTACTGACTATTCCAACCAGGCCATAGCCTACAGGACCTATCCGACAACCACCATCAGGGACAGGAATCCGTTCCTTTACACGGATCCTGACAATCCATACGCAATTCCTATCAGCGTGCTTCCTGACGGAGGAATCTATGAGAGAACTGATTTCAGAATGTTCTCATACGACTTCCGCGCCAGCGCGGCATACAACAAGGAGTTCAGCGGCGGACACATAATGAACCTTTTCGGAGGTATGGAAATCAACTCCGTGGAGCGTTCCCAGACATGGTTCAGGGGATGGGGTATGCAGTATTCCATGGGAGAGATTCCGAAATATGCATATCAGGTGTTCAAGAAGGGTGCGGAAGAAGGCAGCAACTATTATTCTATGGTCAATGCCCTCACGAGAAGCGTTGCGTTCTTCGCCAACGGAACTTATTCCTACCAGGGCAGGTACACCATAAACGGGACTATCCGCTACGAAGGCACCAACAAACTCGGAAAGACGACTTCCGCCCGCTGGCTTCCTACGTGGAACGTGTCCGGAGCATGGAATATACATGAAGAATCATGGTTCAAGCCGCTTTATCCGGCATTCTCATTCTTCTCGCTCAAGGCTTCGTATTCGCTGACGGCTGACAGAGGTCCCGCATCCGTGACCAACTCCAGGGTTGTGATAAGCAGTGAAACGCCGTGGAGACCGAGCACCGGAGACCAGGAGTCAGCTCTCTATGTATCTGATCTTGAAAACGGAGCTCTGACTTACGAGAAGAAGCACGAGGTGAACGTGGGCACTGCAATGGGTTTCGTGGACAACAGAATCAATCTTGAGTTCGACTGGTACAAGCGCAACAACTATGACCTCATCGGCCCTATCAATACTCAGGGTATAGGCGGCCAGATTCTCAAATACGGAAACGTGGCTTCCATGTCTTCTTCAGGAGTTGAATTGACACTGTCCACTGTGAACATCGACACGAAGGATTTCAGGTGGACTACGGATTTCATATATTCCCATGCCACGAACAAGGTGACTTCCCTCGAAAATATGCAGAGAGTCATCGACCTCGTGTCGGGAAGCGGTTTCGCGCTTGAAGGCTATCCTGTCCGTTCGATTTTCTCGATTCCGTTCAAGGGGCTTGACGCGCAGGGAATCCCTACGTTCCTTGACCAGAACGGCAACGTTACGTCCACAGGCATCTATTTCCAGGAAAGGGACAACATCGACTTCCTGGAATATTCCGGAAGTTCCGACCCTACCGATTTCGGAAGCTTCGGAAATACTTTCCAGTGGAAAGGGTTCAAGCTGAATGTGTTCTTCACCTATTCATTTGGCAATGTCGTACGTCTTGATCCTGTGTTCTCACGTTCCTACAGCGACATGACTGCTATGCCGAGGGAGTTCAAGAACCGCTGGGCAGTGCCTGGAGATGAGAATGTCACCACGATACCGGTCATTGCTTCTTCCGAGCAGAACAGGAAGATCGCGCAGCTCAACTATGCCTACAATGCCTACAACTATTCCACCGAGCGCATAGCGAAAGGGGATTTCATCCGTCTCAAGGAAATTTCCCTGAGTTATGACTTCCCTAAAAAGTGGATCGAGGCTATGAAGATGAGTGCGCTCTCGCTCAAGGTGCAGGCGACAAATCTTGCACTTCTCTATGCGGACAAGAAGCTGAACGGTCAGGATCCGGAGTTTTTCAACACCGGAGGAGTCGCTACCCCTATGCCTAAGCAGTTCACCATAACTTTGAGAATAGGATTCTAATTTAGAAGTGAATGAATATGAAACCAAAGAATCTGAAATATATATTTGCAGTCCCGTCTGTCCTCCTTGCCGCGGTCTCATGCAACAAATGGCTGGACGTGATGCCGGACAACCGGGCGGAGATAGACACTGAAGAAAAAGTCGCGAAACTCCTCGTCAGCGCCTATCCCGTGACTGACTATATCGTTCTGTCTGACTATTCATCAGACAATGTGGATGACTTCGGGGCTGACCATCCATACTCCGACCGTTTCCTTGAACAGATGTACGAATGGAAAACCGTGACCGAGGCCGACAATGAAGATCCCGGCATGGTGTGGAGTGGATGCTATATGGCCATAGCCAATGCGAACCAGGCTCTGCAGGCAATCGAAGACATGGGGAATCCGCAGTCTCTGCAGCCTTACAAAGGAGAGGCGCTAC
>CABQAB010000035.1 GCA_902461985.1 uncultured Bacteroidales bacterium
CGCTTCTGCGAACCCCTTAATCCTCAGTCTGCCGGAGGCAGACAGCTCCTTGAAAGGAGCGCAAGGGACCGTATTCCCTTGGACCCTTGGGTCGCTTGGCTCCGAGTCTATGTGGGCTTGTAGCCCTTGCTCTTCGCTTCTGCGAACCCCTTTGATATTTATCAATACTTACTTTAAATTTGCAGAATAAAGACAGATGAATATGAAAATCAAGAAATTTTTGACGGTTGCCCTTGTGGCTGCAGCGGCTCTGACAGCTTGTGAAAAGAATGTGAATCCCGGCGGAAATGAAAGCGAGAACGGGAATGAAAATGAGATGGTAACGGAAATGAGGGCGGAGATGAGAATGGTGACAATCCCGGTGGTGATGTCGAAACCGTGCAATATACTGATGTCCTGACATGGGATATATTCGCGGACGTAGAGGGCCGCGAGCACACTTATTTCGATTTCTCAGACTTGAAAGCATCTGTGTCAGATGCGGTCGTGTCTGATGCGGTGTATGCCGGAAATGTCAAGACTTACCAGAGTACAAGCATTCAGATGCGCTCCAAGTCCGGTGATTCAGGGATTGTGACTACAAAAAGCGGAGGGAAAATACTCAAATTGTCCTTTGTGTGGAATCCGGGCACCGAAGCTGGAGGACTTGAACGAAAGGTGGAGCTGTGGGGAAAGAATACGGCTTACAATTCTGCCACAGACTTGTATGAAGAATCCGGGAAAGGCGAACTCCTGGGGACCAATATATTCGATCCCGATAATCTGCAGAGCGAGATAACAGTAACTGGTGACTATGAGTTCTTCGGCATCCGTTCAGCAGACGGTGCCATCTACTTCGACCGCATCGAGATCACCTGGGAAACCACAAAGTGACGTACCGGTTCTCTTCACTCTCCGTATAGTTCGTCGAGGGTGAGGGTGGAGACCTCGATGCGCGGATCGAGGACGAGGGCGTCTATTGTGCGGTGGCCGGATTCCATGACATTGGTTCTGATGAAGTCGTCGATGACGGCAAGATTGACCAGACCTGAGTTCGCTATTTCGTGTTTCGCGCCCTCAAAGCGGTAGATGCCGTATGAATAGCCGTTTTTGCGGCAGACGGAAGCGATCTTGTCCGAGCCGTACCAGCCAAGTTTGAAAAACTTAGTCTGGCCGTAATTGACCACGTCGTCCTTAGTGCCGTGCAGAAGCAGCATAGGGCAGGGCTCGGAGGTGTATTTGAGTGCTCCGTCACGGCTCAGCACCGCTCCGGCGAGCGAAACCACTCCCTTGTAATTGAAGCCCTGCGGAAGGGCTGAGGCATAACGGCTGCCGTTGCAGATTTCATACTCCGCCTGCAGTGAAGTGATAGCTCCGGCTGATGAACCTACGAGCACTAAGTTGCTGCAGTCTATTCCGAGTTCCGCGCTGTTCTCAATCATGAAAGCCGTTGCATCGAAAAGGTCTTCTACGGCCATGTGTATGGCCCAGTCAAGATTGTTCACGGTACCGATTCCGATTTTTCCCTTGCCTTTGAGTCCGAGGCGGTAGTCAATGGCAACCACCCTGTAGCCGGAATCATTCAGCGCACTGAAAAACGGCATGAGCCTGTCTTCGTTTCTCGCTCCGCCGACAAATCCTCCGCCGAAGACATAGATTAAAGTCGGTTTCCCCTCTGAAACCTGTTCCGGTTCATAAATGTCCAAAAACAGCTGTTCTCCGTCTTTTTCGGCGAACAGATATGTCCCGTCAGGCGCGTAACCTTCCGGCACGGGCCTCTCTCGCATATTTGAGGTAATGGAAACAGCAGTTTCCGTTCTGTTCTGAGCCTTGGCAGAGTCTCCCGTGCCTGCCCCGCAGGAAGTGCCGAGCAGCAGCCATAGACCGGCCGCTGCCATGATTCCGGTTCTTGACGCCTTCATATTCGTTGTTTTTTTCAGTTGTTCCGGGACTGAATCCGTTTTTTGACAGACTAATCCTTTTCAGGACTTGTTTCGCTGACAAACGGTTCCCCATCCCTGACGTCCACTTTCAAATTCAGTGCCGTGTCATTGACATGGTGCTTTATCACATAGGAAGAGATAGGATCTTCAACCAGTCTCTGGATAGTGCGCCGGAGAGGTCTCGCTCCATATTCCGGATCGAAACCGTCTTTGGCGACAGCCTTTTTCAGGGCAGGGGAGAAACTGAGTTTCCATCCGTTCACGGCGACTCTCTTTTTCAATTTCTCCAGTTCTATGTCCACTATTTCCTTCACATCCTTTTCGGACAGACTGTTGAAGAACACGATTTCGTCGATTCTGTTGAGGAATTCTGGCGGAAAAGTCTTGTGCAAAGCCTTGTCAATCACTTTTCTGCGTTTTTCTTCCACATTGTTTCCGGCAGTCTTGAAACCGATTCCGGCACCATACTCGGCGGCATCCCGTGTCCCGGCGTTGGATGTCATGACGAGTATCGTGTTGCGGAAGTCCACAGTCTTGCCGTCGCTGTCCGTCAGCCTGCCGTCGTCCATCACCTGGAGCAACAGGCTGTAGACGTCCGGATGGGCTTTCTCGATTTCATCCAAAAGCACGACTGAATATGGACTGCGCCTGACTTTCTCGCTCAGCTGCCCTCCTTCTCCGTAGCCCACATATCCCGGAGGTGCGCCGATGAGCCTGGACACATTGAACTTTTCCGTGTATTCGCTCATGTCAATCCGCACCATATTGTCGGCCGAGTCGAAAAGATACTCGGCAATGGTCTTGGCAAGTTCGGTCTTGCCCACTCCTGTAGGCCCTAAAAACAGGAAGGTCCCGATTGGACGCAACGGGTCCTTGATGCCTGCCCTGTTCCTCTGTATCGCTCTCACGACGCAGTCCACTGCCGCATCCTGACCTATGATCCTGCTTCTTAGCCTTTGTGACATGCGCAGGATTTTCTCTCTTTCGGACTTAGCGATGCTTCTGGCCGGAATGCCTGTCATCCCGGAAATGACCTTGGCGACGTCGTCACTTTTCACTGTCTTCACCCTGCCGTGCAGCCTGACCATGGAACCGGCTTCATCCATGACATCCAAGGCCTTGTCAGGCAGACATTTGTCGCTTATATAGCGTTCGGACATGGCTACGCATGAAACGATAGCCTCTGCGTCATATCTGACTCCGTGGTGCTGCTCATAGAAAGGTTTCATTCTGAGGAGAATCGCCTCGGTCTGGGCAGCTGTGGTAGGGTTCACGAGCACTTTCTGGAAGCGTCGTTCGAGTGCTCCGTCCTTTTCTATGACCTTGCGGAATTCTTCCAAGGTGGTGGCTCCTATGCACTGGAATTCGCCTCTTGCCAATGCCGGCTTCAGGATATTCGCCGCATCAAGGCTTCCTGAAGCGCCTCCGGCTCCGACCACGGTGTGGATTTCGTCAATGAACAGGATGATGTCCGGCCTGTTCCTGACTTCCTCTAAAATCTGTTTCATCCTTTTCTCGAAGTCTCCCCTGTAGCGGGTCCCGGCAACGATAGAGGCAATGTCCAGCGATACTATCTTCTTGTCTTTAAGGGGTTCCGGCACCTCTCCCGAGGCAATGAGAATTGCCAGTCCTTCCACGATTGCGGATTTGCCGACGCCGGGTTCGCCTATGAGAATGGCGTTGTTCTTTTTCCTCTTGCCCAAGATTTCCGTGACGCGGATGATCTCATTCTCCCTGCCGACTACCGGGTCCAGTCTGCCCTCTGATGCGGCCTGCGTGAGGTCATATCCGAACTGGAACAGCGGACTCTGCTCCCTTGCTGCATCCGGGCCTGCCTTTTCAGTCCTCTCGGCTGCTCTTCCCCCGTCAGACTTTTCCTCCTCCCCGATACCTTCATTCATCGCCCTTTCACTGTCCTCATCTCCTTCTCTCAGCACACCTAAATTGAGAAAATCGACCACTAATCTCCGGTGGTCGATGCCGTGTTCCCTGAGATACTCAGTTCCGTTGCAGGGGATTCTCGTCAATGACAGCAGCAGGTGCTGGGGCATCATGCTGCGGCTTCCCGTCACGCTCGACTCGAGATATGACATGCTCATAAGGTTCGAACTCTCCCGGTCCAGGTTTATCTTCCCGATTTCAGAATATGGAATCTGTTCCTCCCTGAATATGCGTGAGTCGATATACTCCTTCATTTCAGAAAGATCGATGCCGCTGAATTTCAGATGCAGTATGGCGTAGTTCTCCCCATGTCTTATCATTCCGAGATAGAAGTGGTCCGGCCTTATTCTGTCGTAGCCTGTGCGTAATGCCTCCTCTCTTGCGTAATTGGCGATTGACTGGAAGTCGTCGGATATATTGGGTCTTATCATTGTCGTAATTGTTTATATCGGGCTTTGTGCCGGCCCTTTCTTTGCAAAATTAAGTAAATATGCGTATATTTGCAAGATATGTCGGGTTGCTCTCTGCGGCGTCTTGAATATGGCTCCAGAGGCCTTCCGTACATGGAAGAAAGGAATTTAAATAGAGATTAGAAGATAATGGAAAACAACGAAGAACAGTTTACCGGAAGAATAGAACAGGTGGACATCGAGCAGGAAATGAGGAGTGCCTACATCGACTATTCGATGTCAGTCATTGTCTCCCGTGCTCTTCCGGACGTAAGGGACGGTCTTAAGCCGGTGCACAGGCGTGTGCTTTTCGGAATGGAGGGATTGGGTCTTTCCTATTCCGGCCAGACCAAGAAATCAGCGAGAATAGTAGGTGAGGTGCTCGGAAAGTTCCATCCTCACGGAGATGCCAGTGTCTATGATGCCATGGCGCGTCTCGCCCAGTGGTGGAGTGTCCGTTATCCTCTCGTTTTCGGACAGGGTAACTTCGGTTCGATGGACGGCGACCCGGTTGCAGCCATGCGTTACACCGAAGCGAAACTTGAAAAGATTTCAGAAGACATTCTCGGCGATCTTGAAAAGGACACCGTCGATATGCAGAACAACTTCGACGATTCCCTCAAGGAGCCGACCGTCCTGCCTACGAAGCTCCCGCTCGTGCTTTTGAACGGTTCTGCCGGTATCGCCGTGGGTATGGCCACGAATATGGCTCCGCACAATCTTTCAGAATGTTGTGACGGTATCTGCGCCTATATCGACAATCCGGAGATTACCACGGAGGAACTCATGCACTATATCAAGGGTCCGGATTTCCCTACCGGCGGTATAATCATGGGCCGTCAGGGCATCAAAGATGCGTTCGAGACGGGGCAGGGAAGGATAGTGATAAGATCCAAGACGGAAATTGAGGTCAGCGAAAGCGGCAGGGAAACCATTGTGGTGACGGAAATCCCGTATATGGTGAACAAACGCGAACTGATCGAGAAAATCGCGGAACTTGTGGAGACCAAGAAGGTCGACGGCATTTCCTATGTGAACGACGAGACGACCAGGAAGGGTGTGAGAATCATCATACGTTTGAAAATGGGGGCGAATGCCAATGTGGTGCTCAACAACCTTTTCAAATATTCCCCTCTCCAGTCCAGTTTCTCGGTAAACAATGTGGCTCTTGTCAAAGGCCGGCCATATACGCTGAATCTCAAGGACCTCATCCGCAACTTCGTGGATTTCAGGCATGAGGTGATTATACGCAGGACCAGGTTCGACCTCAAGAAGGCCCAGGCCAGGGCACATATCCTCGAAGGCCTTCTCAAGGCTCTTGACGTGATTGACGAAATCATCGCCATTATCAAGGCTTCCGAGAATGTGGATGCCGCAAAACAGGCTTTGTGCGAGAAGTTCGGATTTTCCGAGATACAGGCCTCTTCCATTGTGGAAATGCGTCTGAGGCAGCTTTCACATCTGGAAAGCGCGAAACTCCAGGCCGAGTACGACGAACTCATGAAGTTCATAAAATACTGCAACGACGTGCTTGGAAGCGTCGAGATGCAGATGGGTATCATCAAGGACGAGACTCTGCAGATGAAGGAGAAATATGGTGATGCAAGGCGTACCGAAATCACCATGTCAGCGGAAGAGTTCAATCCTGAAGACTTCTATCCTGATGAGGACGTCGTGGTTACGATTTCCCATCTCGGATATATAAAGAGAACCGCGCTCACCGAGTACAGGACCCAGGCCCGCGGCGGTGTCGGAATGAAGGGCGCGTCAAAGAGGGACGAGGACTTCATAGAGCACATCTACGTGGCTAATATGCACAGCACGCTCCTTCTCTTTACGGAAAGTGCCAAATGCTTCTGGCTCAAGGTCTACGAGATTCCTGAAGGGTCCCGCGCATCCAAGGGCAGAGCGATTCAGAACATACTCAACCTCACTCAGGAAGACCGCATCAAGGCATATCTCAATGTCCGCAACCTTAAGGACGAGGAATATGTAAACAACAACTATGTTGTGCTCTGCACTAAGAACGGCATTATCAAAAAGACCACTCTGGAGGCATATTCAAGACCGCGTGCCAACGGTGTCATCGCCCTTACCATCAAGGAGGGGGACGAGCTGCTTGACGTGGCATTGACCAGCGGAAGCAGTGAAGTCTTCATTGCAGGCAGACAGGGCCGTTGCGTGAGGTTTGACGAGGCGGGAGTCCGTCCTATGGGCAGGACTGCAGCCGGAGTCAAGGCAATCAACCTGGATGACGAAAGCAACGAGGTCGTAGGCATGCTCAGCTATGAGCCTTCAGCCGAGGACGCTGCTGCTCACAATATCCTGGTGGTCAGCGAAAACGGCTACGGCAAACGTTCCGATTTCGATGAATACCGCAAGACCAGCCGCGGCGGCAAAGGTGTCAAGACAATCAACATCACGGACAAGACGGGCGAACTAATTGCCATCAAGAACGTGACTGACAATGATGACCTTATGATTATCACCCGCTCGGGCCTCACTATCCGCATGGCTGTTTCGGACATACGTGTCGCAGGCAGGGCTACTCAGGGCGTGCGTCTTATCAACATCAAGGAGGGCGACTCCATTGCTGCGGTTTCCGTCGTGGCGAAGAGTGATGAGGAAGAGACGGAGGCTCCTGTTGAACAGCCTGATACAGAACAGTCTGCAGAAGGCGGGCAGCCGGTGGCAGATAATTTGCAGAATGAGAATCGGTTTTAAAAATTTCAAAACAGATTCTGAATAATGGTTTGACAAAATAAACAATTTGTTATGAAAAAGATTTTATCCGCACTATCGGTGCTTGTTTGCTTCACTGGTATTGCATCTGCTCAGCAGAAAAGTCCGGAAGCTTTGAAAACCGCCATCAGCAAGGCTGAGGCTGCGGCCGAGAATCCGAAGAAGGCTGCCAGTCCGGCAACTTGGATCAAAATCGGCAAGTCTTATATGGATGCCTACAATGCTCCTTCAGGACAGCTGTGGATCGGTGCCACCAAGAATGAAATCCAGCTTCTCAATGCAGGAGAGGCTCCGCGTTCCACTGAGAATGTGCTTTTGGGAGGCACCCAGTACGAGAAGCAGGTCTATTCCGACAAGGAACTCTATTTCAACCCGCAGGGCCAGCTGATGATTATAAATGTCACTAAGCCTGTGGTCGCCGATGCTCTCGGTTCCGCCCTCGACGCCTATGCCAAGGCCGGAGAGACTGACGTGAAGAAGTCAAAGACAAAAGAGATTTCCGCAGCCATCAAGGACATCGCAGGCAAATATCTCAACGAAGGTCTGAACCAGTACACCTTCAGCCGTTTCGACCTTTCAAGCGAGATGTTCGCGAAAGCTGCCGCTGCTTCGGAAACCGCTCCTCTTTCAGAACTGGACACCGTGGCTCTCTACAATGCCGGTTTCACTGCCTGGATGGATGCGACCAACTTGTCCTCTTCAGATTCCCTCGCAGCAGTGGCTCAATACACGAGGGCTGCAGGCTTCTTCGAGAAATGTCTTGCCAACGATTATTGCTATGAGGACGGTGAGGTGTATGCCAAACTTCATGACATTTATTCGAAGACCGGACGCAAGGACGAGGCTAAGGCTGTCATAGAGGAAGGTTTCAGCAAATATCCTCAGAGCCAGAGCATCCTGATTTCCCTCATCAACTTTTACATAGAGAATAAGGAGGACCCTGAGAAACTTTTTGCACTTCTCGATGTCGCAATCCAGAATGAACCGAACAACGCATCTCTCTATTATGTCAAGGGCAACATCTACAATGAGTTGGCTGACAAGACAGAGGATGAGACGGCGAAGGCTGAACTCAAGGCCAAGGCCAAGGAAGCGTATTACAAATGCGCCGAAATCAACCCTGAGTATGAATTCGGCTATATCGGTTGTGGAGTGATGCTTTACAATGATGCCGTCGCAGTCTCGGAAAAAGCTTCCAATGAATATGACGACAGGAAATACGAGGCTCTCGTAAAGGAATTCGAGCAGTACCTCAAGGACGCTATCGAGCCGTTTGAGAAAGCCTATGAGGTTACCAAGTCAGATGACATCAAGAACAGCGTCGCTCTGTATCTGAAGAATATCTACTACCGTTTCAGCAGCCAGAGTGACGAATACCTCGCAAATTACAAGAAATACGACGAAATCGTCAAAGCCAGTCAGGAGTAGTCCTGTCTGGCGGAGACGCGGCCCCCGGCAGGGCCGGCGTCAACAGTACAAATAAGGCTGGACCAATTCAATTTGGCCCAGCCTCATTTTTTTGATATTTGTCTCACTGACTATATTTGTAATACGTCAGAGTTTCCATAGTCCGTGAAGGTTGCAGTACTCGTAAACCGCTATGACAGGTGAACTTATGTGGAAGATGGCTTCAGGAGTTTCTTTCGGATATGCCACCTGTATTCCGTCCTCGGTTTCGATGCAGATGAACGAGATGTGGTGCTCAGGAAGCATAGGGTGTGCCACGCTGCCTACCTTGACTTTGATCGTATGTTCATCGATGTGTTCAATGACAGGAACATGTTTCTCCGAACCTGTGTCGGATGTGCTGGCTTTCAGTTCTTCCATGTTCTGTCCGCAGCATACCAATGTGCCGGCACCCTCTACGGCTTTTATTACGACATTGCCGCAAATGTTGCATTTGAAAAACTTGGCTTTCATAACGATAGTTATTTAAATGTTGATAGGACGGCTATTGCAAAGATTGAGCCGATTTTTCCGGAAACGCGGCGGCAGGGGCAATATTTCCGAAGCGATTTTCAAGGATGATGAATGTTGTTTGTTTTGCCTGTTCGTTTTGCCCATGCAAATTGCGTTTTGAATTTGATATTACCCGATTATATTATTAAATTTGCATGATTTGCGGAGTTTGGAATTTCGCACTTGTAAAATATGAAATAAAGGAACTACAGATATGAAACTTGCAGACATATTCAAGAAAATGTTCGGAACGAAGGCGGACAGAGATATGAAGGCAATCAAGCCGATTTTGGACAAGGTCCTTGCAGCCTATGCTGAAATCGATGCCCTGTCAGACGATGAGCTTCGTGCCAGGACTCAGGAACTGAAAGCATATGTCGCAGCACAGATAGCTGCGGATGAACAGCGTATAGCAGACATCAGACTTGAACTTGAAGGAGATCTGGATGTCGATGAGAAAGAGAAACTTGCCACCGAATCAGACAAACTTGCCAAGAAAGTTGACGAGGACATTGAGAAGGCCCTTGCTGAAATCCTGCCTCAGGCATTTGCCATAATGAAATCCACGGCCCGCCGTTTCGCACAGAACGAGACAGTCGAGGTCACGGCTTCCGATTTCGACCGCAACCTGAGTGCCAGTCATGATTTCGTTGAAATCAGGCCGGGCAAGGACGGTGCTGCAGACAAGGCAGTCTGGCATAACAGCTGGGTGGCGGGCGGCAACCGCATTGTCTGGGACATGGTCCACTATGATGTCCAGCTGATCGGCGGCATTGTCCTCCACCAGGGCAAGATTGCGGAAATGGCGACAGGTGAAGGAAAGACGCTTGTGGCGACACTGCCTGTTTTCCTCAATGCACTTGCAGGCAAGGGTGTCCATGTGGTGACGGTCAACGACTATCTGTCAAAGCGAGACTCCGAGTGGATGGGACCTCTCTATATGTTCCACGGATTGAGCGTGGACTGCATCGACAAGCACGAGCCGAATTCGGATGCAAGGCGCAGGGCGTATTCCTGTGACGTCACTTTTGGAACCAACAACGAATTCGGTTTCGACTACCTGCGTGACAACATGGCTTTCAGCCAGCAGGATCTTGTGCAGCGCAAACATCATTACGCAATCGTGGATGAGGTTGACTCCGTCCTGATAGACGACGCGAGGACTCCGCTCATCATTTCAGGACCGGTGGAAAGGGGGGACGACCAGCAGTATGCCCAGTACAAACCCTATGTGGAGACCTTGTACAACAAGCAGAAGGCTCTCGTGAACACCATACTCAACGACGCCAAGAAACTTATAGCCGAAGGCAATGAGAAGGAGGGGGGAGTGCTTCTCTTCCGTGCTTTCAAAGGCTATCCGAAATACCGTCCGCTCATCAAGTTCCTCAGTGAACCTGGCATGAAACAGCTGCTCCAGAAAGTGGAGAACTACTACATTCAGGACAACGAGCGCGAGATGCCGTATATCACCGACCCACTTTATTTTGTAATCAGCGAGAAACAGAACACTGTGGACATGACGGACAAGGGACGTGACGTGCTTGCCGCTGCGGTTCATGATGACAATTTCTTCGTGCTTCCTGATGTGGGGTCTGCCATTGCTGAAATCGAGAAGACGGAAACTGATCCTGCGGAGAAGAGGAGGAAGAAGGACGAGCTCATGGCTGATTTCGCGTTGAAGAGCGAGAGAGTCCACACTGTCAGCCAGCTTCTGAAGGCGTATACGATGTTTGAAATCAATGTCGATTATATAATCTCGGATGACGGCAAAATCAAGATTGTGGACGAGCAGACAGGCCGTATCATGGAGGGAAGACGCTGGAGCGACGGTCTGCACCAGGCAGTGGAGGCCAAGGAGAACGTGAAGGTCGAGGCGGCTACCCAGACCTTTGCCACCATCACCCTGCAGAACTATTTCAGGATGTACCACAAGCTCGCGGGCATGACGGGTACTGCGGAGACGGAGGCTGGAGAGTTCTGGAGCATATACAAGCTCGACGTAGTGGTGATACCTACCAACAAGCCTATTGCGAGAATCGACCATAATGACTTGATATACAAGACTAAAAAGGCGAAGTACGATGCCGTTATCGAGAAGGTCATTGAACTGAAGAATGCAGGCCGGCCTGTGCTCGTGGGTACTACTGACGTGGACACTTCCGAACTGCTTGCGAGAATGTTCCTCCGCAGGGGTATCAAGGCCCAGGTGCTCAATGCCAAGCAGCACGCGCGTGAGGCTGAAATCGTGGCCGCCGCAGGACAGTCCAGCACAGTGACCATCGCTACCAATATGGCA
>CABQAB010000036.1 GCA_902461985.1 uncultured Bacteroidales bacterium
TTGATGCCCTGGCCTCCAAAGAAAGCTGGAGGACGGACCTTCCAGGTTCAAAGGTCAGCGACATCCGCAGCGCCATTTCGCTGAATGACAGAATCCTTTTCATCAACAACCTTTTCGGAGAGGACCCGGCCGCGTTCAAGGAAACATTGACGGAACTCAATGCCATGACAAGTTTCGAGGACGGAGTGACCTATGTCGAGTCCGTTCATCCTGAATGGAACATGGAATCCGACACGGTTTACAGGTTCATGATGGCGGTGAGGAGGCGTCTGCAATAATGCCGGGCGTACTGTATATAGTCCCGACTCCGGTCGGGAATCTCGAAGACTTCACTTTCAGGGCTATAAGGGTGCTGAAAGAAGCCGACCTCATTCTTGCGGAAGACACAAGGACAAGTTCGGTCCTGCTCAAACATTATGATATCCACGGCCGTCTGGAGTCTCATCACAAGTTCAATGAGCACAGGACTGCCGAGATCATCAAAGACAGGATTCTCGCCGGACTGAACGTGGCCTTGATCAGTGACGCCGGCACTCCGGGGATTTCCGATCCCGGTTTTCTTTTAGTGCGTACCTGTGTCGAGGAGGGGATTGAAGTCCAAACCCTTCCGGGAGCGACTGCGTTTGTGCCGGCATTGGTCAGTTCGGGTTTTCCATGCGACAGATTCTGCTTCGAAGGTTTTCTTCCTGTGAAGAAGGGCCGGCAGACCAGGCTGAAGATACTTGCGGAGGAGACGCGCACAATGATTTTCTATGAGTCGCCGTACAGGTTGGTCAAGACATTGCGGCAGCTGGCTGAATTTTTCGGTCCGGAGCGTTGCTGCTCGGTCTCAAGGGAAATCTCGAAGATTCATGAGGAACATCATAGAGGGACTCTCGCCGAGGTTGCCGACTGGTACGCAGAACATGAACCCAAGGGCGAAATCGTACTCATCGTCGCCGGAGCTGAAAAGTAAGCGTCATGCTGTTCATCCGGTAGCCGCGCTGCAATGGTCTCCGGTCATTTTATCCTGTAGTCGCTGACGTTTTTCAGGCCTGTCATTCCGTAATAGGACGGGTCGACCTCGCCGTACAGTTCTACGGACTTGCCTAACATCCCCGGGTTGCTTACAAGGTTCAGGGCATTGCGCACGTCTCCGGAGGGCAACTGCACGGAAAGACAGGAAGTCCTCGAAGAAGTGGATGAACGGGGTCCGAGAAGAAGGTTGCTGGCGGACTTGAACGGGGCTTCGAAGGAAGCGTTTGCTGATGTCAGGTCTCCGCCAACAATGTAGCCGCTCACCCAGACTTCCTCGCCTATACGCTCTTTCGCCTGCGGTATGGTCAGCACTTCGTCGTTGTTTCCTCCGGATGACGAGCCTCCGGAACCGCCTCCGACAGTGATGACATCGTTGATGCGGTTTTTGCTCGTGTCAACCTGAATCCTGATGCCAGCACCCTTGTCTGCACTGTTTTCCTTCGCCACGTTCACTTTCACGTCCAGCACGTCTCCCGCTGCGAGAGACCTGTTCATCAGGGTCTCGGAGGACTCGTCGTCCGAAAGAATGATACTGATCCTGCCCGGTTTGAAATAGGCTGTGCGTTTTTCGGTGTAAGAGTAGAGCATCCGTCCTTCGTCCGATTTTACGAATAAAAAAGACTTGGGGAACTTGGTTAAAAAATCAGACGAAATCCTCAGCTTTACTCCGCAATTCATCATTACGCAACTCAAACGCACTCCTATTTCTTTGCCGGGAGGAACCACAACGCATTGCTCGTCTCCATATTGAGGCCGTGAAAATGCCGGGGCGGAGAATTCTTCCGACACGGCTCTCACCGTGTAGCTGCCCGCTGCAAGTTCAAACTTCTCTGGAGAGTCGCCGTATGCGCCTTCGTATATCGTTTTTCCGTTTTTGTCAGATACTTTCAGTCTGAAACTGTTGGTGTCTATGGATTCCTTTTCCGCTCGTGTGGAACGTACTTCTTCCATATTGAAGGCAAGGTATAGCTTTCCGTTGCCGGGTTGGATGTCGCCAGATGTATTCTCCCCGTTATACGAAAAAAGCGAGCAGGAGCCTGCGATTGCGGCTGACGCCAATAACATGACCTTGGTTTTAGGACTCAGTTTCATAATGCCGTTTTTATTGACCGCGACTTTGCGGAACGGCACAAATGTATGGCGGGATTTTGAAAAACAGTTTCCGAATTCAGTAAATCTGAAAATTCATGAATCGGAAAGAAAAAATTTCAGAATTTTCTTTCCGATTCATAAACGATTTTTTGACAAATCCGTTGATTGTCAGCGTGTTCTGATTCTTTTGAAGATTACTTAGGAGCGATTCTGTAGAGAACGGCCGCAATGATGGCGTAGAGTATATTCGGCAGCCACAACGCCCATCCTGGTGGCAAGGTGTCGGTGTAGACGAACATTTCACTGAACTTCATGAAGAGAATATAGGAGAAACTCAGCGCTATTCCTATTCCGATGTTCCACCCTATTCCGCCTCTTTTCTTCTTGGATGACAGGGCGACTCCCATAAGGGTGAGGATGAAGGCCGAGAACGGGAGCGTGAATCTCTTGTGCTTCTCGATGAGCGAATATTTCACGTTGGAGTCACCCCGAAGTTCCTGTCTGGCGATGAAGCTGTTCAGTTCGTCGTAGTTAAGGGTTTCCACGGTCTTTTTCTTGACGTAGAAATCATCCACGGTAAGGGCTATGACTGTGTCCAACTGTGCTCCGCTGCGTATGCGGTCGGTCATGTCCTCATAATAGTCACGGATAAAGTATTTTTTCAGTCTCCAGCCGTTGAAAGTCGTGTCCCATACAGCCGTTTCAGCGGAAAGTTTCGATGCCAGGCGGTTGCCTTCAAATCTTTCGAGGGTGAATTTGTATGCGGTGTTGTTCCATGTGCTGAATGATTCCACGTATACGAATTCCCCCGGTGAAATCTGGTAGTGTACATCCCTCATTTTGGCTATCGAGCCGGACTTGATGTATTTGGACTCGAATTCCACCCTGGTCTTGTTGGCATCAGGGATGATAAACAGGTTGAGGACCAAGGACAGCAGTGCTATAAGTGTCGCCGCACCTATATATGGAACCATCATTCTGTGGAAACTCACCCCGCAACTCAGGATTGCCACGATTTCGGAGTCCGCAGCCATTTTTGAGGTGAAGAATATTACCGTAATGAACACGAACAGAGGAGAGAACATATTCATGAAGTACGGTATGAAGTTCAGATAGTAGTCGAAGATGATTTCGGACAAAGGGGCTTCGTTGGACACGAATTTGTCGATTTTCTCGCTGATGTCGAATATTATGACAATCCCGATGATGAGAATCAGCGCGATGAAGAAAGTGACGACGAACTTCTTGAATATGTACAGGTCCAGTTTCCTGGGTTTGAGATCGAGTTCCATGTTTACAGCCTGGTCATGATTCTTTTTACAGCCGCATCTTTCCAGGAGGCGAAATCTCCTGCGGCAATGTGTTCGCGTGCCTTTGTGACAAGGTCCAGATAGAAAGCGAGGTTGTGCTCTGAAGCTATCTGCGCAGCCTGAAGCTCTCCAGCAATGAAAAGATGTCTGAGATATGCTTTTGTGTAGTAGTGGTCTACGAATGACGTTCCGGAAGGGTCGAGTTCCGAGAAATCATCAGCCCATTTCTGGTTTCTCATGTTCATAATGCCGTTCCATGTGAACAACATTCCGTTGCGTCCGTTGCGGGTCGGCATCACGCAGTCGAACATGTCCACGCCGCGTGCGATTCCCTCGAGTATGTTCGCCGGAGTGCCCACGCCCATAAGGTAGCGCGGCTTGTCCTGAGGCAGTATCGGGCATACTAATTCGAGCATTTCGTACATCTTTTCGGTCGGTTCGCCTACGGCAAGCCCTCCGATTGCGTAGCCTTCACGGTCAAATGCAGCTGCGTGTTCTACTGCCGCCTTTCTCAAATCGGGATATACACAGCCCTGGATGATAGGGAAAAGGGTCTGGGAATAGCCGTAAAGGGGTTCGGTTTCGTCAAAATGCCTGATGCACCTTTCCAGCCAGCTCTGTGTCAGTTTGAGAGACTTCTGTGCATAACTGAAATCTGCATCGCCCGGGCAACATTCGTCCAAAGCCATGATTATGTCCGCTCCGATGATTCTCTGGGTGTCAACATTGTTTTCCGGAGTGAAGATATGCTTGGAGCCGTCGATATGGGAGCGGAAAGTGCATCCGTCTTCTGTGAGTTTGCGGATAGGGGTCAGCGAGAACACCTGGAACCCTCCGCTGTCCGTAAGTATGGGCCTGTCCCAGTGCTCGAATCTGTGCAGTCCTCCGGCTTTGCGGAGAATGTCCAGTCCTGGACGCAGATAGAGATGATAGGTGTTGCCCAGGATTATTTGAGCCTTTATGTCGTCCTTCAAGTCACGGTGGTAGACCCCTTTGACCGAGCCGACTGTGCCGACCGGCATGAATATAGGAGTCTGAATCTGGCCGTGGTCAGTCGTGATGACTCCGCATCTTGCCGAAGACCCCGGATCTGTCGCTGTAAGTTGAAATTTCATGTTTCTCTTAAATCGGCTGTAAAGATAGTGAAAGCCGAGCGCAAAGCCAAACGAAGTTTGAGTTTTGCCGAGGCGCATCCTATCTTCCGGATGCGAAGCAACGGAAAGATAGTGAAAGTTCGTCAAGAATTGAAAACTACTTTGTATCTTTGTCGGCTGAGGCCGTTTTCCGGGCAGCTCTGTAGAAACATAATTTTTTAATGCTATATGGGAAAATACATCAAATTCAGGCTTATTGTGATGAACATTCTGCAATGGGCTATCTGGGGTGCATACCTCACTTCCATGGGTAACTACCTCTTCTCAGTAGGTCTGGGGGCAAAAATCGGAATTTTCTATGCAATGCAGGGAATAGTTTCCATTTTCATGCCGGCTCTGATGGGCATTGTGGCCGACAAATGGCTCGGAGCGACCAAAACTCTCGCCCTCTGCCAGTTCATCGCGGGAGCGGCCATGCTTGGTGCGGGACTTTATGCTGCCGGAGTGGAACAGACCGTCGCACAGACAGGCGCAGACCTTGCGGCTTCATTCAGTTTCCCTGTTTTCATTGGCCTATACACACTCAGCGTTGCTTTCTATATGCCTACGATTGCCCTTTCAAATTCTACGGCATACGGCATACTCGAGCAGAACGGATATGACACGGTGAAGGATTTCCCGCCGATCCGGGTGTTCGGGACAATCGGCTTCATTGCAAGCATGTGGATAATGAATTTCTGCACCAATCAGGCAGGCGTATCATTCCAGCACACCTATCACCAGTTCATAATTTCGGGAGCTATCGGACTCGTGCTCGTGCTTTACTGCTTCACTCTCCCGAGCATCAAGGCTGCGAAGCAGGAGTCGAAATCTTTGGCTGACGCATTCGGTCTGAGCGCATTCAAGTTGTTCAAGGACAGGCAGATGGCAATTTTCTTCATCTTCTCGATGCTTCTCGGTGTGGCTCTCCAGATTACCAACGGATATGCGACCCCGTTCATTTCCCATTTCCAGCAGATTCCTGAATTTGCTGAATCATGGGGCGCAAGAAACGCCACAGCAATCTATTCCATATCCCAGATTGCCGAGACCTTGGGCATACTGCTCATTCCGTTTGCAATGAGGAAGTTCGGCATCAAGAACGTGATGCTGATTGCCATGTTCGCCTGGGTTCTCCGTTTCGGCCTTTTCGGTCTCGGTGACACGGGCTCCGGCGTATGGATGCTCATCCTTTCCTGCATAGTCTATGGAGTTGCGTTCGACTTTTTCAATATTTCCGGTTCGCTTTATGTGAACCAGAGGACATCCGGAGCGGTTCAGAACAGTGCCCAGGGGCTGTTTATGCTTATGACTAACGGTATCGGGGCAACCATAGGAACTCTTGGAGCGCAGGCTGTCGTGAACCACTTCGTAAATCCTGACACATTCCAGGGCGACTGGAGTGCCTGCTGGTACATTTTCGCGGCTTACGCTCTCGTGGTGGCAATACTGTTCATGATTCTGTTCAAGGCTCCGAAGCAGGACGAGGCGAAACTCGTATAACGTGATGTCTGGATTCTTCTGCTGAACATTCAGGACCATCCTAAGTCGTGGTGACGGTATAGTTTTGTGTCCGTCAAATAGTTATGGCACTTCCGGCAGTAAATTGCAAAAAAAGTCGCAGCCGGAAGTGTTTTCATGGAGAAGATTCCTTAACTTTGCCATTCCTGATTGACGGATCTGTTCGGGAGTATAAATTTATATAAGCACTATTATGGCAAAAGAAGTGGAAAAACAGGAAGGCGGACAGGTGGACGCGGCCAAATTGAAAGCCTTGCAGGCTACTATCGACAAAATCGAAAAAGATTACGGCAAGGGAACGATAATGAAATTGGGAGACCAGCCTAACTGGGAGGTTTCGGTTATTCCGAGCGGTTCCATCGCTTTGGACCATGCTCTCGGCATAGGCGGCTATCCGCGGGGCAGGGTCATCGAAATATACGGTCCGGAGTCCAGCGGTAAGACTACTTTGGCAATCCATGCAATCGCCCAGGCCCAGAAGCAGGGCGGCATTGCCGCTATCATCGACGCCGAGCACGCTTTCGACCGCACGTATGCGAAAAATCTCGGAGTAGATCTTGAAACCCTGCTCATTTCTCAGCCTGACAACGGCGAGCAGGCTCTTGAAATCGCCGACAATCTCATCCGTTCAGGGGCGATTGACATCATAGTCATCGACTCCGTGGCGGCACTTACCCCGAAAGCCGAAATCGAAGGCGAGATGGGAGACTCCAAGATGGGTCTGCAGGCAAGACTCATGAGCCAGGCACTGCGTAAGCTCACCGCAAACATCAGCAAGACCAACACCTGCTGCATATTCATCAACCAGCTCCGTGACAAAATCGGAGTCATGTTCGGCAACCCTGAGACCACAACCGGCGGTAACGCCCTGAAGTTCTATGCTTCAGTCCGTGTGGATGTCCGCAGGACTACGCAGATCAAGGACGGGGACGAGGCCCTCGGCAACAGGACCAGAGTGAAAATCGTGAAGAACAAGATGGCTCCTCCTTTCAAAAAGGCCGAGTTCGACATAGTTTTCGGAGAAGGCATCTCCCATCCTGGGGAAGTGCTCGACCTTGCCGTAGAGTACGACATCATCAAGAAGAGCGGTTCCTGGTTCAGCTACAATGAAACCAAACTCGCACAGGGCAGGGAAGCCGTCAAGAAACTCCTTGCCGACAATGCCGAACTCTGCGATGAAATAGAGGCACAGATACGTGAAGTCCTGTCTACCATCCAGGACTGATGCCGTTCCGGCAGGTTTGACTGCCTGTATGGCATAAAGCATCTGTGTGCCTTGTACAATGCCCTGGCCGTTGCTCCGGGGCATCGCTTTTATATGAGCGTTTCAGGAGAGCAGTAAAGACTGCGTGAGAGATTGAGCAGGGTGCGGGCTTCGGCGCGTGAGAGGTCCTGTTCGCGTTGTTCGTAGGCCTTTATCATGCGCAGACTTACTCCGGAAAGGCTTGACAGCTGTTCCTGGGTGAGCCCGGCGAGTTTGCGCTGCCGCTTCAAAGGAGACAGTGGAAATTCTTCGGATTCTCTTATTATGCGCATGGCATCGGCAATGAATTTCGACAGGTCGGCTTCGTGGTACAGAGGATACATCTGACGGACTTTCTCCGGGGGGAGGCCGTTGTTGCGTATCTTTTCAAAAGAAAGTCCGCTTGACCACTGGAGGTGCGCCAAAGCCCATCCTGTCCAGAATTCGGCTGTCTTCTCAACGGAAGAATAACTTGTGAACCTGAAAGTTCCGCCAGTGTCTTTCATGACTTTCCATGCCAGTTCTATCCCGGACATCCCGACTAAGAAGCGGGGATTCCCCCGTTCGAACTGCAAGGCCGTACCGCTGACAATAACCCTGTTATAGAATTCATCAATCCGTCCGTCGGAGATAATTGTCCCGTAATCCATCATGACGGCAAAATTTGCTGTCGCATCCTCTAAATATATTTCATCGTAGGCTCTCATAATCATCTGTTTCTGAACAGCCTTTCGTCGTCATTTCTCCAGCGGGCCCTGAGAATGTCAATTGCATACACCGCATCCAATATGCCGGCAGCGGCTTTTTCTTTCTGGAAATCCTCCCTCGCTTTCCTGTCCCTGTAATTCCTTTTAGGGAAATATATTTCGTTTTCGGCAGGTTCTGCGTCTATGAATTTCAGCCTGTCAAAGGCCCTTCTGCTTTTCAGTACGAACTGCTCTCCGAGTCTTCCGAGGTACATTGCCTTTCCTAACTGTTCCAATGAAATGCTGTTGTTGAGGAAAGCATTGGCAAATGAAAAATATGAGTCGTCAGCCCTGTATCCGATTATGATGTCAGCATCTTTATAGCCGGGCATGAATGTCTCCATGATATATTCCCTGGTTTCAAGCGCAATCCTCTGTGACAGCACGAAAGTCCTGTTCTCCAGCAGCACCGCAAGCCAGTTCAGAATGTGGTATCGGGAAGACGACAGATTGCAGACATCCAGATTCTCCGTGTCCATGTGATATCTATTGGAGAATCCGTCTTTGTCTCCGGCACAGGCCCATTCTTTTGCCAGTTCTATATGTTCGGTGCAATAAAATCCTAAGCCATAGTCGTTTTTAGGATTCCCTTTCCCGAACTCCGGCTTTTCGATGATATTCGACGACCCGTGGTATAATTCCTTCTCCATGGCAATATCTATTGTTGCACTTTATTTTTCATATTACCAAAACTCCCGTTATAACGGTAGTTGCAAAAATAATACTTTAATCCGGATTGACAATCTTTCGGGACAATAAATAACGGAGCTGACTAAAAAGCCACAACATTGTCATCTCGACTACGCCCTTCAGGCTTCGCTCGATATGACAGGCTTTTTAGTCAGCCTCGATTATGAATTCCGGCCCAGAAATCCGGCTTAGAATTCCGTCAGCACGCCGGTCTGCGCGTCGAGGAAGAGCTTGACTTTGTCAACCTTTTCCTGCGGCATTGTCTTGCCGACCTGGAAGCGGGACATCTTTGCGATGGCTTCTTCGAGAGTTTCGACGCTGCCGTCGTGGTAGTAAGGCCATGTGAGAGCCACGTTTCTCAGGGACGGAGTCTTGAAACGGTAGCGGTCGCGTTCATTGCCGGTCTGTGCCCAGCGTCCGTTGTCGCCGTCTGTCAGTCCTGATTTGAGAGTGAGTTTGCGGTCCTCGAAGTAATTGCTTCTGCGTCCCATGAGCTCGTAGCTGAGACCTCCCATATTCATGCCGGCGTGGCAAGTCGCGCAATTATATTCCTTGAAGATTTCATAACCCTCGACCTGTTCGGTTGTCATCGCATCCTTTTCTCCTTTCAGATAGCGGTCAAAAGGAGAGTCGGGAGTGAGCAGGGTCTTTTCGTACTCTGCAATTGCGTCGGTAATCGTCTCCCCGTTGAGGCCTTCAGGGTATACGGCCACAAATCTCTTTGTGAAAGTCTTGTCCTTTGCGATGCGTGCGGCAATCTCGTCGAAGTCCTTGCTTCCCATCTCGACAGGATTGAGAGGCGGACCTCCTGCCTGTTCTGCGAGGGTTGCGGCACGGCCGTCCCAGAACTGGACGAAATTGAAGGCTGCGTTGAAAGTCGTAGGGGCGTTCACTCCTCCGAGCTGTCCGTCAATGCCTTCCGAATAACGTTTGTTGTCCACTCCTGCAGTCTCGATGGCATGGCAGGAAGCACATGAGACGGTCCCGTCAGCGGAAAGCCTTGTGTCGTGGTAAAGCTCCTTTCCGAGTTCCGCCTTTGCAGGATCATAATCAATCCTGTCCGGAATAGGGCGTATGGTTTCATTTGCGAATTCGGCGGCAGCCAGAGTGTTCGGATAGAATTCCGCGCGGAGTTCCTTTATCCCTTCAAGCATCGCCGTCTTCTTGTCTTTTGTGAGGGAAGAACCCCAGTGGATGAGGTAGTATTTCGCGAGAGGCATTGTCCCGTTTATGACGGTGCGCTCCGTCTTGGCGAGATCCACCTCGCCGGGAGCGGTCCCGTTTTCGAGGGCTTCCTTCATGGGCTCGATGTCAAATGCCTTGTAGCCTTCATTGATGTCTTTCATAATCAGGTCTTTGGCAACCGGCAATTTTGCGTAGAAAGGAATGTTCGGGGTGGTGGAGTGACAGTCCGCACAGCCTCCGTCACTGATGACCTGCAGCATCTGTCCGCTCACCGGCAGGTTCTTGTCGGGAGCATGGTTAACGGCACGGTAGACGATGGCGAGTCCTGCGACCGCCACGGCTGCGCCGATTAGAATTTTTGATGATGTTCTCATATGAATGGTACTAATGTTCAGAGTTTCGAAGTTATGAATTTTTTTTGAAAAACCAGTTGTTTGGATTTTACCGGGTGGAATATATGTGCTGGCTGCCCTGAGCCGCCGGCAGATAACTGACGCCCCACCAGCACATCTGAAGGCTGATGAATCCTGCAATCAGCAGGCTGTACAGTATAATCCTGCGTCTGCTGACCTCTTTCCCGGATTTTCCGATGTTGCCGTATATTGCTTTTCCCGACAGGCGGATGTGGATATACAAAAGGTATATGGACCAGGTGACCGCCGCCCAGGTTTCTTTAGGGTCCCAGTTCCAGTATGTACCCCAGGCGTCTTTGGCCCAGAGTGCACCGCTGAACATGCCGAGCGAGAGAAAAGCCGTTCCTATATAGACCAGTCTGTCGGCGGGGCCGAGATAAATGCCGGATTTTTTGAACAGGCCCGCACAGGCAAGTATGAATGCGCATCCGAACACCGAATAGGAAAACATATACACTGTCACGTGCGGCACGAACCACCAGCTTTGCAGGGCCGGCATGAGGGATTCATCATGGATTTCTGGTCTGAATACATTGAGGCATATAAACACGGCCGCGACGACCAGCGAAAAGGACGGAATCCATTTGTAGTCCCATTTCACATAGGTCAGCAGAGCTGAGAGCATCATAAAGAACGAATACCACAGGCGGGTTTCCCCCGTAGTTCTCAAGGGAGGCCGTCCGAGGCTGAGCCAGAATCCGGCTATATAGGCTGCGTAGATGCACAGGCCGACGGCAATAAGGGCTATGGCCCACCTGCGCCGGGACGTGAACGCCAGGACAGCACCCGAGAGCCAGAACAGGATGGCGACGGCCGCGAACAATGGGAATACATTCCAGCTCATGCTCTCCCCTCCATGGTTTTGACGCCCCGTGTGAACATGAGTACGCATCCGGCCATCATCATGATTATGCCGAGCCAGATTGCATATTT
>CABQAB010000037.1 GCA_902461985.1 uncultured Bacteroidales bacterium
GGTATCTGCCGGCATACCGCGAACAGGAATGGGGCCGAGCCACATCATCCGCTGCGCTTGCCCTGAAAGCACGCCTGCTGGTATATGCGGCCTCCGATCTCTGGAACGGAGGATTTCCGGACCGCAACTGGAAAAACACCAACTATGAAACTCCTGGCTATGGCTACGAACTTGTAAGCCACAGTTATGACAGGAGCAAATGGGAACGTGCGCTCGAAGCCTGCAATCAGGCCATAGAGCATGCGACGAATGTCGGCGGTCACCGGCTCATGCAGGTCAGCGACATCCGAAGCGGCCGCCCGACACAGGTGCCTAAATACTATATTCCTGACAATACCAGTGACGATTTCGAGGAACATGTTCGTCTGATGGGCTTTCTTCTGCACACCACCCCTGCCGAGGGCAATATGGAGTACATCTGGGGTACACGTCATAACTGGCTTGACGCAAGATATTCCCTGCCTCTGCGCATCATCCAGCAGAACAACTCATGGGTATCCGGCTACAGCCTGATGGCGCCGACTCTATACTCCATGGAGCACTTCTACACAAGCCGCGGCAAACTTCCGGAGAAAGACAGAGACTTTCCGGAAAAATCCGAATGGCTGACATCGGCCGGAGTCTCCGGACGTCCCGACATCACCAAGCTGTGCGTCGACCGCGAACCGCGATTCTATGCATGGATGGCTTTCGACGGCGGGGAATACCTTCCCAAAATTCAGAACGGAAAATCCATGACCCTCAACATGAGGTCCTCTTCCGCCCAGGGATGGACAACAGGAGCGAACCGCAACTGTTCTGTCACAGGCTTCCTGTCCAAGAAGTTCGTGAACCCTGACATTGTCTACACCAACACCGGAGGCGGCCCGACAAACTATGTGAAGCCGTTTATCCGTCTTGCAGAACTTTATCTTCTGCGTGCCGAATGCTATGCGGCCCTGGATGATGAGGAAAATGCGGTAAAGGACCTCAATGTGGTCAGATCACGCGCCGGAGTGCCAGATCTGACGGAAGCGATGGTGGAGGAGTCAGGAATGACAATTACCGACTGGGTCCGCAACGAACGCTTCGTCGAGCTGTGGGCAGAGGGAATGCGCTACTGGGATTTGCGCCGCTGGAAAATCGCGCCTAAGCAGATGAAAGCCGGAGCGCGCGAAGGCCTGAACGTGATGTCGAAATATGACCCGACATTCGAGGAGTTCAATGTCCGCACCAAAGTGGACCAGCCGTTTACATGGAACGACAGGATGTATCTCTATCCTGTGTACATCGACGAGGTATACAGCAATCCGCAGATGGTGCAGGCTCCGGGTTATTGATGAATTGTGGAATCCGAAAAAATGACAAAAATGAAAACAGCATACAGATATCTGTTCGGAGCAGCGGGCCTTCTGGCTCTCAGCGCATGTGCCGCCACAATGGACTATTCTGACCTTATACCTGAAGAATACAGGAAAATAGTCTATTTCAAGAACAGCGGCTGGGTCGATCTGGAGCTTTTCGCACGCTCTGAATACGAACATACACTTACTATAGTGAAGGCAGGCGGAGACCCTTCACTCGAAGCTGACTGCCAGATAGAAATAATCCAGCAGCAGGAACTTACGGAAACATATGGAGAAGCGGACAACCGCAACTACCGCGTATTGCCTGCCGGCACATACCGGATGCCCGAGCGCAAGTTCAGGATACCTGCGGGAGAGTTCTACACATCCTCAAAGGTGACGATAGACCCGGCTGAAATCCTGAAACTGCAGGAAATGCAGCCGGATGCGGAATTCGTACTTCCGCTGCGTCTTCTGAGCGACACCGACTCGGTCAACGTGAACAGTAACACTATGCTTTTCCGCGTCAGTGATATTTCTACTCCTGTGTTGAAATTCTGTACCGAACGCCTTTCCACATTCGTGGACGAAAACCGCGTTGTCAGTCTGTCCGTGGGATTTGACGGAGTTTCAAAGAATTTCTGGGATTTCACCTGCCATGTGCGTCAGTCTGAAAATGCCGAACGTCTTGTCAGTGACTTCAGCGCAGTGGAGGGAGTTGATTACACGCTGCTTCCAATAGAGAACTGGTATCTTTCCAAAGACGGTGAACTTGAATTTTCCACCGATGACGAAGTTGCATACAAGTCCATGACGCTCAGCATATATAAGGAAGGTCTTGCAGATAACGTGAATTATGTGCTTCCTTTGGAAATTGATTGTCAGAATGACGAGTTTGACCTTTCGGACAAGCCGCTTTTTGTCACTGTTTCAAGCGGAGAACTTGCTGATGAGCAGAAGATTGCACTCAGGGAGGACATGCTCTACAGTCCGTTTACCGAGGACCGTCCGGAAAACAAGCCTGAAGTCAACAAACTTGCCAATATGCTTGACGGCGATCCAGCGACATTGTGGCACACAAGTTATGGCTGGGACAAAGGACTGCGTCTTGACTGGAGGACGGAAGAAGGGACAGGCCCGCAGGAAGGATATTACTTCGACATCACCCTTGACAATCCTCTCTCCGCATTCAAATTCTCATATATGACCCGACAGGCCAAATCAACTACGGGAGCAGGTATCCCTTGTGCCGTCCGCATTTATACCAGGGCAGACGAAAACGCGCAATGGGAACTGGTTACAGGAGGAGAAATCACTTGCGACGACAGGGATATTCCTGAATACGCCAATACCGACAACCACTCGCTCCCTTACGCCTGCGAAGCCACATTCGAATCTCCAGTTTTTGCTCCGGAGAAGCAGTGCAAACAGATCCGTATGCTCGTAACCCGCTCTTTCTATGCAGGAAACGGAGCAGCATGGGACCAGCCGACCGGTTATTTGCGTCCGGGTTCGATATACGAGGACAGCCAGACAGTAAGACCGATTCTCGTCGCTTTGGCTGAATTCTCATTGTGGGGAAAGTAAAAAGCCGTCTGACCGACA
Source organism: uncultured Bacteroidales bacterium (assembly GCA_902461985.1). Taxonomy (GTDB): domain Bacteria; phylum Bacteroidota; class Bacteroidia; order Bacteroidales; family UBA932; genus Cryptobacteroides. The sequence goes on from CABQAB010000037.1 coordinate 2,931, forward strand.
TCGGACACTGAGTAATATTTTATAAACCAGAATTATGAACAGCAATTATTTGAAGAGTCTCACTGCCATATCGGCATGTGTAGCAACGATATGTTCATGCGAAACGGAACAACCGCAGTCTGAGCCTACGGTGCCCGCTACAGTTTCCATCACCGCTGACGCTGCCGCAACAACACTCACACGCTACAACGGGACTGCGACATTCACCTTGTCCAAGGACGATGCAGGCGCGTCGCAGGCTGCGTCTGTAAAAGTCAATGTGGATGAAAGCTACAGTCCGTCGGCAGGGGAAGTCCTCCTGCCCGGGGCTGACATCTGCTACTCTATTGACATTGATGAATTCCTATTCACCCAAAAGGAAAACAATCCCAAAACCGGCACGGTGACTTTTTATGTGGAACGCATCAGACAGCTGGCTTCAGACAATCCGTCTGCAGACTTTTTCGTGCTTCCTCTTGTCCTGACGGCTAACGATGAGAAAACTCTCGTTGACGAAGAAAATTCGTCTGTAGTCCTCAGAGTAACCTACAACAAGCCTCTCCCGACTCTTGCCATTACGACTGATGTTACAGACGGGATTGTGCTCAGCAAAGGAAATCTCGCCATGCCTTTCAAAGTTGCTTACGCACAGGATTCAGAAAACTCTGACCTGCCTGCTTCTGCAGGTATAGAGGCTGTTACAGAATTTTCCGGAATGGAACTGCTTCCTGCTGACACCTATTCTGTCGAGCCGCTTGAAGTCGCGCTCAACGGCACTGATATACAGGAAGTTTCGGGTGTCGTCACCTTCGATTTTGATAAAATTTACGCGCTTTGGAGTGGGCATGAGCTTGCTTTGGGATTAAAACTGACTGCTGACAATGCCCTTATTGCATCAGATGCAGAGACTGTTGTCTATACCATCTCCGGCATATCTGAACTTGAAGCTCTCTCATTCAGTCTTGAAAGGATGACGCTGTATGCTAACGAAAACTACACCGCAACACTTGCTCCGGACGCCAGATTTGTTTCAGGCAACACTTATTCTTATCGTATTTCCGTCACTGAGAACGGAGAAGCAATAGAAGGACTGGCTCCGGTAACATTTGACAAAGCTGTCAGCAAATTCATCATCAACAGCTACCTCACGGAAGAACTTGCAAAAGCTGCAAATATCGCAGCCGGACAGAAACTATGGTTTGTTTCAGAGGCAATGGATGCAAACGGTACAAAGGATACCAAAAGCTATGAATTTACCTATGAGCCGCGTGATCTCAAGATTGCCCTTACGGCAGAAATGATTGCAAATCCGCTTGAGTTTAACAGTGGCAAGGACGGAGACAGCGATATGGGATCCGTTGCATATCTGATTGACGGCAACAAAATGACCAAATGGCAGCCGGCAAACACTTATAAGGACATGTCAGCTGAGGAGCGTAAATCGAAATACGGATGGGATGGAACAAGTCCTGTATGTTACCCTTATTACACAAAACTCAGCAGCGAATGGTTCTCCAAATACTCAGGAGCGGAAAAGTACGATTTCACTGCCGGTCCGAATGCCGGTGTCTGGATTGACTTCACCTTACCTGAAGGAATATCATCATTCCAATTCGGCTACCAGACCAATCCTAACTGGTGGAACGGTTTCCCTTGTGGAATCCGCATATATGCAAAAGCGGCGGAAAACGATGAATGGCAACAGTTCGGCCCAGCCTACGCAGTGCCGTCTCAAGCAGATGGAGGCAGGATTACTTCTGCACGTAATTCAGATTACACAAATGCAGTGAAGACCTTGCCGGCACCTGTCAGTGGCAACAGTTCCACATATGCCAAGACCTGGACTTCTGATACAATTACGATAGAGGGGAATTCCGTACGTTATATCCGTATGCTGATTACAGAGACTATAGATGGAGGCAATCAGGCAAAAGCGGAGCAACCGGGATGGTACAATCTTAAAGAACATAAGCCTGACGGTATATGGAGGACCAGTGGATATGGCACTTGTCTCAGTGAAGTCTGGCTTTACGGAGAATAACACTTTAAATACAACAATATGAAAACAAATGACACTATCAATCGCCATCAGATGGGTTATCGTCCGCCAATGCTCGATATCGTACCGGTTTTTCCCGAGAAATTGTTATGCGGCAGTATTGTAGAAGGCAGTAACAACACCATCAAATATGCCACAATTGACAACTGGGATGAAATTTAATCAAAAACGGAGGACAAATCATGAAAAATTTCTTGGTATACATTGCTATTCCGGCTCTTGCACTCGTTTCCTGCGTCAAGGAAAACCATGCATTGCCTGACGAAGGATCTGAAACGTTCATTGTCGAATTCGTGGCTCCGACCCCTGAGACAAAGACAATTTTCGGCACGGCAGAAGGCAATAATGTTCCGACACTTTGGGAAAACGGAGATGAAATGGCAGTTATCTGCAATATGGCTGACGGCGTGGCTACCACTGTCACTGCCGTAGACGGCGGTAAATCTGCCGATTTTACCGCAGAGTTTGCCAAGATAGACGCTGCCGAATCTTACACTTTCTATGCAGTCTATCCGTATGTCTATGAACCTTATACCGGAGGAAAGGCAAAACTTGTGATTCCGTCAGAACAGACCCCTCTTGAGAACAACGTTGCCAAAGGCGCCATGGGGCTTGTTGCCAAATCTGAAGCCCTGTCAGACAAACCGACGGGACCTGTAACGTTGACATTCAGTCACGCAACGGCCTATGGCTGTATCACCAGGCTTGGCGGAGTTCCGGAAACTGCCGGCATTCAGTCCATTACCATCACTTCCGACCACGACATCGCCGGTACTTTCCTTACAGACTGTTCCGGTTCCGCCCTTGAAGCAGCAACCGCCGGCAAGTCACTGACCCTCACGACCAACGCCCGCGAGAATATCTGGTTCTCATGTGCTCCGTTTGAAGGTGGCAAACTTTCATTCGAGATTCTTACCGATGCCGGTACCTGGTTTGTTGAAAAAGATTTGACAGGGAAGAAATTTGAAGCAGGCAAAATCGCAAAATTCGCTATTACAGGATTTCAAAAACTTGAGCCTCTTTCTTTCATCATTGAAAAAATGGAGCATTACAAAAACTACACGGCTACACTCGCCGCGGACGCCGAGTTCGTGCCAGGGAACACTTATTCTTATTATATTTCAGCCTCTGAAGGCGGGGCTGTGATTAGCGGTCTTACTCCTAAAGTATTTGACAGCGCTGTTGAGCCGTTCATTTTGAACGACTACCTTACCGATGATATTGCCAAGAAAGCAAATATTGCGAAAGGAGATAAACTCTGGTTCGTTTCCAAACTTGTCAATGAAGAAGGTATCGAAGTTACCGAGAGTTATGAGTTCACCTATGCTTTGGATCATCAGATTGACTTGACTGCCGATATGATTTCCAATCCGTTCGAATGCGATGTAAGGTCAGACGGAACTGCGACACTTGGTGCCATTACAAATCTGATTGATGATAATCCTAATACTCAGTGGAGTCCGAAAAACACCGGCATATCAATGTGGGGTGCTGATCGTAAGAAACTCGGATGGAAAGACGGAGAGTTTGTATTGTATCCGTATTATACGAAAATGGCAGTTTCGGATTTAAGTAAACATGAGGGTGCCAGTGATTATGACTATACATCCGGTCCGAATGCCGGTCTTTGGATTGATTTCACCCTGCCTGTGGAAATATCTTCATTGAAATTCGGCTACCAAAACAAAAATAACTGGTGGTCCGGTTTCCCTTGCGGAATACGCATCTACGCCAAAGCATCGGAAAGCGATGAATGGGAACAGGTGGGTCCTGCATATGCTGTAAAATACGATAATTTCGCAGATCCGCGTAATCTTGATTTTGACAAAGCTGATACGGTGAAGGACTTACCGAAAGGCTATCAGAATAATAAATCAACGTATGGTCTAGAATATACTTCAAAGGAAATAAGCATCAGTGGCGCGGCACGTTATGTCCGTTTGCTGATTACCGAGACTCAGCATGCAAGTAACAACACAAAGTTGGGACAGCCAGGAACATATTCATGGCCGACGAACGGTGCATGGACGACTGATGCGAATCTGACGACATGCCTCAGCGGAGTATGGCTTTGCGGAGAATAATTTACAATCAACATACATGAAGAAAACACTGATTCAGTCTGCTCTTATCCTGCAGTCCGTCTTTACGGCGATATTTCCTATGCAGGCGTGTACAAAAGTCCCCGATGACAATGGAGGCTTAAAACAAGCCGAAATCCAGGGAGAATACACATTGTCCTCCCCTGACGGCCGGCTCGAAGCCGAAATAGTCATCTCGGACCATATCGCATACAATCTTGCGTTTGCCGGTACAAAGATTCTTGACTACTCGGCCATTGCCCTTGTTCTCGAACGCGGCATCGCGTACGGCACTAATCCCACACTGAAGAAAGCCCAGACCGGCAGCACCGACAGGACAATCGATGCGGTAAACTACCAGAAAGCACAGGTAACGGACAAATACAACAGTCTCGTCCTTGATTTCGGCAATGATTTCGACGTGGAATTCCGTGTCTACGACGAAGGCTTCGCCTACCGCTTCATCATCAAACGCAAGGATTCATACAGAATCTACGGCGAGCGCGCCGACTTCAATTTCACACAGGACTTCCCGGTGTGGGCGGGGTATCTGCCGCAGGGATCAGGGAATGACGTCTGGCATTCGTACTATGAGGCTCCATATACGAGGACGACCATTGGAAACCTGACGGCAGACAAATCAGTGATGATGCCTATGCTGGTGGACTGCGGCTCTGCCAAGGTCCTGCTGGCGGAATCTGATGTACAGGAATACCCTGCCATGCACCTCCGCCGCACAGGAAAGTCTACTACTCTTGTAAGCGGTGCCTATCCTCCGTATCCGGCGACCATGACTCCGGCTCCCGGAGGATGGGGCATCTATCAGATTGCCTACGCAGAGCATATTGCTGAAGCAACTGGCGCCCGCAGTTTTCCGTGGCGCATTGTCGCCGTAGCCGCTGCCGACGCGGAACTGCTGACAAACGACATGGTCTACCGTCTCGGAGAAGCATGTGACGGCGGGCGGCGCGCATGGAGCTGGGCAAAACCCGGCATGGCGACATGGGACTACTGGTGCGGCAAAAACGGCACAAAGACTACTATGGAGACATACAAGTCGTTCGTCGATCTGGCTGCACAGTATGGTATACCGTACTATGTAGTGGACGACGGATGGTATGTCCATGCAAGCGGCATTGGCACCCCGAGAATTGCCCTGTCGGAACTGGTCAGCTATGCCGACAGCAAGAATGTCGGACTTTGGCTTTGGGCACGCGCATGCGATTTCGCACCTAATGCCGAGGCTTTGTGCCGGCAATATTCCGCTATGGGTATCAAGGGCTTCAAGATTGATGTCTGGGAGTTCAGCAATCAGCGCATAATGGAACAGATGTATGACATTGCTGAGATAGCTGCCAAATACAGGATGATGATTGATTTCCACGGCTCCTATATGCCGGGCGGACTTAACCGTACATTCCCGAATGTGATGACTGTCGAGGGCGTTGCCGGCACTGAGTTTACCAACATGAGTTCACGGCGTGTGGATCTGGTGCCGTACAATGTGACTTTTCCGTTTATCCGTCAGGTGGCAGGACCTTGCGACTTGACTCCGGGTGCCACGAAGAACGTGCCGTACAACACTCCGTACAATGGTGCCGCCAAGCAGGCTGAGGGCACGCGCTGTAATCAGATTGCACTTTTCCTTACCACTTGGAGCCCGTTGGGCTGCCTCTGTGACAGCCCTGCCAACTACAATGCTTCGGAAGAAAACAGGCAAATGATAAATTTCATCTCAGAGCTCCCAAGCGTATGGGATGAAACCCGTGTCATACAAGCTAAGCTGGGAGAAAGCATAATAGTGGCACGTCGCAGCGGAAATGATTGGTACATAGGCGGAATATGCGGTACTGTTGCGCACAGCGCCAATATTTCCCTTTCTTTTCTCTCTGCTGGAGAATATTCCATGGAACTGATGCAGGACGCCTCTGATTCGACGTCAGAACCGAGCCATTTTGTACGTAGCGTGACCACCGTAACTTCTGCGTCATCCTTCAATGTGAACATGGCCCAGGCAGGCGGATTCGCCGCGCGTATTACATCGAACAATAAATGATTCCGCTATGAAAAGATGTATATTCCTGTTCTTCATTCTGTGCTGTCTATCGGCTACCGGATGCACAGATTACAATCCTGAAATCATAGTCCCGTCGGGAAGACCAGATACTTCCGGAAACGAAGGGGACAATCTGAAAAAGGGTCTGAAAGTAATATGTCTTGGAAATGCCGTCACCATGCAGGAGTACGATCCGGATGCCGGGTGGTACTCCTCATGGGGAATGGCAGCCACACAAGAAGAGAACGACTATTGCCATCTGCTGGAGAAACTGCTATGCCGGGAATACAGCGGCACGACCGTTACTCCGCTCAATATCTCTGACTGGGAACAGAATCCGTCAATGGACCTGAACAAGAGGCTGGACAGGTATTGTGACGGAAAGGATGTGATAATCATCCGGCTCGGAGAAAATATCAGTGACAAGGACAGTTTCCGGTCTGGAATCAGAAAACTGGTGCAATACTGCAAAGGACAGGCACAGCATGTCATGATTACCGGCTGCCTCTGGAAGGATGACGAGAGGGAAGCGGCTGTAAGGGATATCGCCGAAGGCTTTGGAATTCCATACGTGAACCTTGATGGAATTGACTCTCCTGACAAGCACCCAGCCTTAGGGGACTATCTTTATGACACTGGAGGCAACCGCTATGAAGTGACGCAGAATCTGCTCCGCTATCCGAATGACATGGGAATGGAAATGATAGCGGAGGCTATCAGCGAAAAGCTCCTGGCCTATCTCGAAGAGGAAGAACGGGCTCCAAGCTATGAGGCCTGTTCATTCACATTGGACAATCCAAAGACTTATGCCTTTCTGCCTGCATCCAGGACTGCAACAGGCCGCGCTGTAGTGGTATGCCCAGGAGGCGGATATGGTTACTGCGAACCAACTGACAACTACGAAGGCAACGGATGGGCACCATTCTTCAACGAACGGGGGATCGCACTGATTGTAGTAAAATACACTCTTCCCAAAGGAAACTGCACACTGCCGATAGCTGATGCCGAAGAGACTCTCAGACGTGTCCGCGAGCATTCGGAAGAATGGCATATCAACAGGAATGATATAGGCATCATGGGATTCTCCGCAGGCGGACACCTGGCATCTACCATTGCCACACACTCCACAGGAGATGCACATCCGGACTTCCAGATTCTTTTCTATCCGGTCATCACTATGGGCGATGGCACGCATCAGGGCTCACGGGACAATTTCCTTGGCAAGAACCCTTCAGCAGCGCAGATAGAGCTGTACTCCAACGAAAAGCAGGTGACAGCAGACACTCCGCACGCATTCATCGCATTCACAGGGGATGACACTGCTGTTCCTCCCGCCGCAAACGGGGAAGCTTACCTCCAGGCGTTGACAGACAAGGGAATACCGGTGACTTTAGTCAGCTGGCCAAGCAGCAGCGGATGGCCAGCCGGGCATGGATGGGGAAATTTCAGCAATTTCGTACATCATGAAGAACTGATGTCCCGGCTTTCGGACTGGCTTGATACATTCTAAAGAACATATTATCCGTTTTATTTCATCTACTCAATATGAGACATCTATCAACAATTCTTTTCCTTTCCTTTTTATGCATGGCCGTGGCGGCACAGAACCCGAAGGCAGCAGAGCAGGCGACCGTAGTGTGCGGCAATGCACGGTTCACTGTACTCACAGACCGTCTTGTGCGGATGGAATGGTCAGAGGACGGAGCGTTCGAGGACCGCGCATCACTTGCGATAATCAACAGGGAACTTCCTGTACCACAGTATGATGTGCGCAGGAAGGACTCCGGAGTGCAGATAAGGACTTCTGCCCTGACACTGGACTATAAGGGCGGCAGATTCGCTCCGGAAAACCTTTCAGTCTCGTTCAGAATGAACGGAAGGACTGTGACATGGAACCCTGCGATGAAGCCTGAAGGAAACCTCAAGGGAACGGTCAGGACGCTCGACAGGATAGACGGAAGAAATGCTGCCGCACTTCACGGCCACTGCATCAAATGTGGGATACGGATACTGGGGACACGACATCGGAGGGCATTTCCAGA
>CABQAB010000038.1 GCA_902461985.1 uncultured Bacteroidales bacterium
TTGAGGATAGATGTCTTTTAGAAGAAGGAGTTTGCCGGTGGCAAATGACTGATGAGAAAAGGCATATAGACCAAAAAGATATTCATAAGTGTTCAAGTTATTTTTTCATGATTACTAAATCAAACAAAAGTATCGAATAATTATGAAAGTTGCAAGAAAGAGTATATCTTTGCAATCCTCAAAAAGAAATACAAATAGACAATATATGGCTAACATTCTGACATCATCAATCGGCAAGAAACTCATTATGAGCATCTCGGGACTGTTTCTCATATTGTTCCTCCTGCTCCATGTGTCGATTAACCTGTTTTCTGTAATTGATTTGTTCACAGGTTCTTATGGTTCACCTGACGGCTTGTTCCAGCTCGGCTGCGACTTCATGTCCCTTCCGATTGTGACAGTGATGGTGCCTGTGCTTGCACTCGGTTTCCTCGTCCACATCATCTACGGATGCTATCTTACATGGACCAACCTCAAAGCCCGTGGCGGTTACTTCCGTTATGAGGTTTCAAGCAAGGCCAGGACTGATTCATGGGCTTCGCGCAACATGATTGTCCTTGGCATCATCATTCTCGGTTTCATCGCGTTCCACCTTACCCACTTCTGGGCCGACATGCAGCTTAAGGAGCTCACCGGAGGCGAGGCTGCCAACCCTTATGCCCTTCTCGACAGGACTTTCGGAACGTGGTGGATAGCAATTCTTTACATCATATGGTTCGGTGCGTTGTGGTTCCATCTTACACATGGCTTCTGGAGTGCGTTCCAGACGGTGGGACTCAACAACAACATCTGGCTGAAGAGACTGAAAGTGATTGCATACATTTTCTCAACTCTCATTTTCCTCGGCTTCGCATCAGTGGCCGTGGCAGTCTGCATCCACAACTATTTCCCGACCCTGTTCTAAATCGTCAGGGCACGGTTGCAGAGCAGCATTTTTCAAGAAAATTCGTTTAGGACAAGTCTCCGCTGTATGCGGTCTTGTCCTAAAAATTTATAAAGAGACAGCATTATGATTAAACCGGCAAAAAGGACTGAAGCAGTCAGAGAGTACTATTTTTCAAGGAAGAGCAGGGAACTGGCGGCGGTAGATGCGATGCGTGCATCGAAAGGAGAGTCTCCGCTGATCAGTCTGGGTATCGGCGCGCCGGACAGGATGCCGCCTGCCCGGGCAATAGAGGCGTTGGGAGCGACTGCCAGGTTGTCGGATTCCCATGTATATCAGAACTACCGTGGCCTGCCTCAGTTGCGCAAGGCTTTTTCTGACTGGTATGCCAAGTGGTATGGAGCAATGCTTGATCCGGAGTGTGAAATACAGCCGCTGTCCGGGTCCAAGGAGGGTATTCTTCTACTGGCTCTGGCATTCATCGACAAGGGAGACCGAGTGCTTGTCCCGAATCCGGGATATCCGACCTATTCTTCAGCCCTTGAACTCGTGGAGGCGGATATAGTCACCTACGACCTTTTGCCGGAAAACTCCTGGGAACCGGATTTCGATGCAATCGAAGCTGCCGGTCTGGAAGGCGTGAAAATGATGTGGATGAATTATCCGTCCATGCCGACAGGAAAAGCCGCTTCTCCGGAATTATACAGGAAAGCCGTGGATTTCGCTCTTGCCCATGACATACTTTTGGTAAACGACAATCCCTACAGTTTCATTCTTACGGACAGTCCGCTTTCCATATTTTCAGTACCGCGTGCGAAAGAGTGTTGCATAGAACTGAACTCTCTCAGCAAGGCCCACAATATGTCCGGATGGCGAATCGGTATGGCGGCAGGCGATTCAAGACTTATTTCCGCCCTGCTGAAAGTCAAGTCCCAGATGGATTCCGGCATGTTCAAGCCTATGCAGATGGCGGCAGTTGCGGCATTGTCCGAAGGCGACGAGTGGTTCAGGCAGTTGAACGGGGTATATAGGGAAAGGCGTGCTGCGGCTTCCGGGATTATGGACCTTTTGAGTGCCGAATATCTCAAAGACGCGACCGGACTCTTCGTGTGGGGACATATAAAAGAGGACAATATACTTCTGAACTATGCCTCTGAGGCGGAAAAGATAGCCGCCGACGCAGGTCTGCAGCTCTGCCGGCCGGAAAACGGCAGGTGCAAGACAAAGGGCGAAATCATATCCGACTATCTGCTTTATTCAGCAGGAGTTTTCGTCGTACCGGGCTGCATATTCGGAAGCAACGGCAACGACTACGTCAGAATATCCCTCTGCGCAACAGCCGAAAAACTCGAAGAAGCGCGGGAGAGAATCCGTGCGGTCATGGCCCTGTAGGCGGATGAAGATGAAATGAGACTTCTCGGCATCAGCAATATTCTTTACAGAAAAATTTCTTGTTATGACCGGCATTCTTGATACAACGCCATTGAAAGACTGGGGGCTTTTTCCGGATATGGGGAATGTCACAGGTTTCATGCCCGTGATTGCCGGGCCGTGCAGTGCCGAGAGCGAAGAGCAGGTGCTTTGTACTGCCGGAACTCTCAAATCCTTGGGAATCAATGTGTTCAGAGCTGGCATATGGAAGCCGCGCACCCATCCCGGCAGTTTCGAGGGAGTTGGTGAACGTGGACTTGAATGGCTGCGGAGAGTTCAGACGGAATACGGGATGAAGGTGGCTACTGAGGTTGCCGGGGCAAAGCATGTTGAAGCCTGCCTCAAGAGCGGTGTGGATTTGCTCTGGATCGGAGCGAGGACGTCAGCCAATCCTTTTTTGGTGCAGGAAATAGCCGATGCTCTGTCAGGGACGGATCTGCCCGTATTGGTCAAGAATCCCGTAAGCCCCGACATGGACCTCTGGACAGGGGCACTGGAGCGGCTGCATCGGGCGGGTGTGCGCAGATTGGGCGTAATACACAGAGGCTTTTCCACAGCCGAGAAGGGCAGATACAGGAATGAACCTCTGTGGCAGTATGTAATCGAGTTCCGCAGCCGGTTTCCACAGATACCTGTTTTCTGCGATCCCAGCCATATAGCCGGGAGCAAGGAGTATATAGAAGAAATCTCCCAGAGGGCGGTGGACCTCGGCGTAGACGGGCTTATGCTTGAAGCCCATTGCAATCCTGCGGCGGCACTCAGTGACTCTGCCCAGCAACTTACTCCTGACTCCCTTGCGGACCTTCTTCGTAACAGATTGTCAATCAGGAAGGCGGATACGGCGGATGCCGATTACCGGCAGACAGTCGGCAGGTTACGCGAAGAGATAGACGTGGTGGACGAAAATCTTGTCCGCCTGCTATCTAAGCGCATGGAAATCAGCCGCAGTATCGGTCAGATCAAGCGAGAAAACAAAATTTCGATTATACAGGCTTCAAGATGGGACAAGGTCCTCGCATCCGTCATGGAGAAGGGCCGGAAAGAAGGTCTGGACGAAGACTTCGTCAGACAAGTTTTCAATGCCATCCACGAGGCCTCCATCAAGGCCCAGGCATGATTATCTGCCAACGGAGTCAATCAGGCTGCAGAAAACATTTTTCGAGGAGTCAGACAGGAATTCGGCGATGATCGGGAGATAGAAAAGGCGTTTCCGCAGGTATTCAGGTACGTTTTCGCAGTCTCTTACCCTTTGGGCGTCCTTTTCCGTCGTAATCACAAGGGACGTAGGGAAGGAATCTGCATGGGCGGCTATGGCCATGATGTCTGACTTGCTGAAACGGTGGTGGTCTCCGAATTTGAGGTGTCCCACAAGCCGGTAGCTCAGCCGCAATTGTTCCGAGAACGCACTGTCGTCCGCAATTCCGCTGAACATGACCGCCATTTTTGAATAAAGGTACCTCTTGTCTCCTTCAGGGTATACCGGCATGGCGGTTCCGTAACCGGTTCTTGTGAAGAAAACATATTGCTTTTTGCCTGTCCCGGCCCTGAATCCGAAACATTCCTTCTGGTTGAAACGTTCCACGCCCATGGACAAGGCCCAGTTGTCCTGCTCCCATGGACTCAGTTCCCACGGACATTTGCTCACCACCAATACATCCGCATCCGCAATCCTTTCCGGCAGGTCTCTCAGACTTCCCAACGGCAGCAGCATATCCTTCACCACAGGTCTGTTGTAGTCAATCAGCACAATGCTCAGATCCGGATTGAGGTTGCGGTACTGGAAACAGTCGTCCAGGACCGCGATTTTCGCTTTCGGAATGTTTCTGTCCCGGCATTTCCTGGATTTGCGGCTGTCCATATATGGCTGTGGGTCCGAAAGTATGGCCAGCCCCTCGATTCTGTTCCTGTCCACGGCCACCGTGCAGTCCGGGAACTTACCCTTCATCTGCAGCGGCTCGTCCCCGTAATCCCTTGCCTTTCCGTCCGCCGGCACCGTCTGGAAGCCCTTCAGTTTCCTTTTGTAGCCTCTCGAAAGAATCGCGATGTCCTCCGCCTTCACTCCGGAAGCCAAAAGTTCGTTCACCACCAACTCGGTATGAGGGGTTTTGCCCGTTCCGCCGACCGTCACGTTACCAAGACCGATGGTCGGAATAGCCCCTTTCTTCACTTTTCTGATGCCGTGGTCGAAGAGAAAATGCCTGGCCTTCAGGCTGAGGTAATATGGAAACAGCAATATCTTGTCAATCATGTCTTGTATCCCCAATAATATATTATATAACAAATATGTTTATTGCTCTGGCTGATAAACCGATACTGCTTCCGGGGCACAGTCTCCCCAGCGGTCGGCGATATGGTCGAGCAGGGCGTAAATCTCCGGAATGTCATACAGGGTGACTAATTTCAGCCTTGTTTCCTTGAAATCAGGCAGGCCTTTGAAATAGCACGAAAAGTGCCTTCTCATTTCTATAACACCTATGTGTTCTCCTTTGAGTTCCAATGACTTGCTTAGATGTCTTTTTGCGAGGTCCACTCTTTCCGCCACGCTCATCGGCGGCAGCAGTTCTCCCGTGTCCAAGTAGTGTCTGATTTCCCTGAAAATCCACGGATGTCCGAAAGTAGCCCTGCCTATCATGATTCCGTCCACCCCGTATTTTTCGAACGCCTGAGCCGCATCCTGCGGAGTCTTTATGTCCCCGTTGCCTATGACGGGGATGTGCATCCTCGGGTTTTCCTTGATTTTCCCGATCAGAGTCCAGTCAGCCTCGCCCTTGTACATCTGGCAGCGTGTCCTTCCGTGCACGGTCAGCGCGGCAATCCCGCAATCCTGCAGCCTTTCAGCCAGTTCCACTATGATTTTGGAGTCTTCGTCCCAGCCGAGTCTGGTCTTCACCGTCACAGGCTTGTCCACGGCTTCCACCACCATCCTCGTGATTTCCACCATTTTGTCCGGTTCGCGCATCATCCCGCTGCCGGCTCCGCGCCGTGCTATCTTGCTGACCGGACAGCCGAAATTTATGTCAATGAAGTCTGCCCCATGTCCTCCCACGAGTTCCTGGGCCTTGTCTGCCATTTTAGCCGCGTCCACCATCGCTTCCGGAACACTTCCGTAAATCTGTATCCCGACAGGGCTTTCATAGTCGTAGGTCCGCAGTTTCTCTAAGGATTTCCGGGCATCGCGCACAAGTCCGTCAGAAGATATGAATTCGGTGTACATGACGTCCGCACCGAATTCCTTGCAGACATATCTGAAAGAAGGGTCGGTCACGTCTTCCATTGGGGCCAGCAGCAGCGGCTTCTCTCCGATATCCAAATTCCCTATTTTCATGACATATTCTTCTGCTTCAGTCCATGCAGTCTCATGAGCCTTGCTGTGGACGGCATTTGTTTTCGTCCTGTGGCGGCCCGGAACCGCAAATGGACCGCTAAATTAGTACTATTATTCATATTCTGCCAAAAAAAGTTCCCGAAAATTGTTTACCTTTGTAATTGATGCGCTTTTCTGAGACGGGAAGCGGTCAATGAAATTTTTAACTAATAATCGAATTTATGAAATTTAAACCTATGCACCTGTCCGCAGTGCTGTTGATGGCGTTCTCCTGCGCCGGTGCTCCGGAAATTCCGGCTTATCTCAATGAAAATCTGCCGATTGACGAAAGAGTGTCTGACGCGCTGTCAAGAATGACAAGAGACGAGAAAGTGGCGATACTCCATGCCCAGAGCAAATTTTCTTCAGCCGGAGTTCCACGCCTCGGCATTCCGGAGCTATGGACTTCTGACGGTCCTCACGGCATACGCCCGGAAGTACTGTGGGACGAATGGGACCAGGCCGGATGGTCGAATGACTCCTGCACCGCTTTTCCTGCGCTTACCTGCCTTGCGGCGACCTGGGACAGGGAAATATCCGCCCTTTACGGCAAAAGCATAGGCGAAGAGGCCCGTTACCGCGAGAAGGATGTGCTGCTCGGGCCGGGTGTGAACATATACAGAACCCCGCTCAACGGAAGAAATTTCGAATACATGGGCGAGGACCCCTACCTTTCGGGGGAAATGTGTGTACCTTATATAAAGGAAGTTCAGAAAAACGGAGTCGCGACCTGTCTGAAGCATTTCTGCCTCAACAATCAGGAATGTAACCGTCACACTGCGGACGTGGTCGTGGATGACAGAGCCCTCTATGAAATATATCTTCCGGCTTTCAAAAAAGGTCTTCTTGAAGGCGGTTCGTGGTCTGTGATGGCTTCGTACAACCTCTATAAGGGACAGCACCTCTGCCACAACAAATATATCCTCGATGACATCCTGAAAGGTGAATGGGCATATGACGGGACTGTAATCAGCGACTGGGGCGGTGTCCACGATGATGACCAGGCGGCGGAATACGGGCTGGACCTTGAGTTCGGTACATGGACGGACGGGCTTCAGTCAAAGGGTAAGAGAAGTTATGATTCATATCATCTTGCTGATCCGCTCAAAGAACGTCTCGCTTCAGGCAGAATCACTGATGCCCAGCTGGATGCGAAGGCGGCGAGGGTGCTGAAACTCATTTTCCGCACGGCCATGAACACTCACAAGCCTTTCGGCTCCCTGAATTCGGACGAGCATATCGCCGCTGCCCGCAGAATAGGTGCTGAGGGTATCGTGCTGCTCAAGAACGACGCCCCTGCAGGCGGACTCAAGGTGCTTCCGCTTGAACTTGACAATGTGAGGAAAATCCTCGTCGTGGGCGAAAATGCCGTCAAGATGATGACTGTGGGCGGAGGTTCGTCTTCGCTGAAGGCAAGGCATGAGGTTTCTCCTCTGGAGGGACTGCGCGAGGCTGTCGGTGACAAGGCTGAAATCGTGTATGAAAGGGGCTATGTAGGAGACATTGGCGGTAGTTACAATGGCGTGACTTCCGGCCAGGACCTTTCCGAGTCCCGTTCTGAGGAACAGATGATTGCGGATGCCGTAAAGGCGGCAGCCGATGCTGACGTGGTGCTGTTTTTCGGAGGCCTCAACAAGTCAATGCATCAGGATTGTGAAGGTGTTGACCGGAATGAGTACGGACTGCCGTACGCCCAGGACCGTGTGGTCGAGGCTTTGGTTGAGGCCAATCCCCGCACGGCGGTCTGCCTTGTGAGCGGAAATGCCGTTGAGATGCCGTGGATAGAGAATGTCCCTGCAGTGCTCCAGTGCTGGTATTGTGGTTCGCAGGCCGGAAATTCGATAGCGGACGTGATTCTCGGCAAAGTGAATCCGAGCGGAAAGCTGCCTTTCACTTTCCCTGTGCATCTCGAAGATTCTCCTGCTCATCATCTCGGCTGTTACACATGCGGGCCTGACGTGCGTCATGAAGAGGGCATTTATGTCGGTTACAGATGGTTCGAGCACAAGGATATAGTTCCTCTCTTCGCTTTCGGACACGGATTGAGCTACACGGAATTCGAATACAGCGATTTCAAGGCTGACAAGACCCTCTCGCAGAACGGCAGACTCAGGCTTTCTCTGAAAGTGACCAACACAGGAGACCGCGAAGGCAAGGAGGCTGTGCAGATTTATATAGGCGAAACGGACCCGGTTCTCGAACGTCCCGCCAAGGAGCTGAAGGCCTTCGAAAAAGTAAGCCTTAAACCGGGCGAGAGCAAAACCGTCAGGTTTGAAATTCCGGCACAGGACCTTGCCTATTTCAACGCCGACACCCATTCATGGGTACTTGATTCAAATCACGAATTCACTGCTTATTTTGCTGCAGCTTCCGATGATGTCCGCGGCACTGCCACATTCACGACAAAATAGTAATGAAGGTTCTTATATTGTCCTGTTCGACCGGCGAAGGTCATAATTCGGCTGCGAAAGCCTATATGGATTACCTCATTTCGAGAGGTGTGGAAACGGATTTCAGGGATGTCCTGTCCTTTGCGGGGAAAAATGCCACCACAAGGGCTTCAAAAGTATATAATTCCAGTCTGCAGCACCATCTTTTCGGTTTTATATACAAAATCGGAGGGCTAGTGAGTGACTGGACCATAGGGATGCGTTCGCCGGTGTACTGGGCAAACAAGAAATACTGCAGAAGATTGGGAGAATATATTCAGGCAAACGGTTTCGACGCCATTGTCTGCACGCATATCTTTGCAGCCGACTCAGTGAGCGAACTCAAGGACAGGGGTGTGGTCACCCAGCCTACCATGCTGATTATGACCGACTACACCGCCATTCCCTTCACCAAGGATTCTTCCCTCGACTGGTATCTGATTCCTCATGAGGATGTCATCGATTTTTGTGTCAGGCATGGTCTGGTAAGGGAGAAGCTTCTGCCTTGGGGCATACCTGTGCGTATGGATTTCTACAAGCCCAAGACGGAAAGGGAAGAAGCGCGGGCGTTGTGTGCCTCGAAGTTCGGGTTTATGGATCCGGGCAAGCCATGGTTCCTTCTTATGACCGGGAGCATGGGCTTCGGCAGAATCAGGCAGACGGCGAAGGCTGTGGTCAAGAAATACGGAGACGGAATCGAACTCGCGATTGTCTGCGGATACAATGAGAAACTGCAGGCGGAACTCTCTTCTCTTGCCGCTGAAAACCCCGGTGTCCATGTCATCGGCTATACCGGAGAGGTGTCTCTGCTCATGGATGCCTGTGACGTGCTTTTCACCAAACCGGGAGGACTTTCCAGTACTGAAGCGGCAATCAAGAACATTCCTATTGTCCACACCAATCCCATACCAGGCTGCGAGACCTGCAATGCCGAATTCTTCAGCAGCCGCAATATGTCCTTCTACAGCAAGGATATAGACCGCCAGGTCGAAGCAGCCGGCATCCTTTGCAAGGCCGGTCCGGAGCGTTCCCGCATGCTCGCCGCCCAGACCGCCAACACTTGCAAGGACACCTGCGAGCGCATCACCGAACTTCTGTTGGGCGTCAAGTGATTTTTGTGCTTTAGTAATATGAAAAAATAAACTGCATCAACAGGAATAAGATTTTTGAGGATTACTTAGTTAGACTTTTGGGGATTATTTTTGCAAAAAGCTGTCAGGACTGGTGATATTGTCTGACGAAATTTATACCTTTGGGAGATTACTGAAAAATAATAGAGATATGGATCTTTGGTTGATATGGATGCTGGCGGCTCTGCTGCTGTTTTTAGTGGAAATCTTCACTCCTGGATTTGCCGTGGCTTGTCTTTCGATAGGCTGTCTGTGCAGTTGCGTGCTTGCTGCGATAGCTCCGGCAACTCTGAACTGGCAGATTGCAGTTTTTGCGGTGGCTTCGCTCCTGGCGTTTGTCTTCATACGTCCTTTCGCATTGAAAGTGCTTTCGAGAAAGGCGGAACGCAAGGGAGGCTATAAGTCGAATATGGAAAGCCTCATCGGCAGGAAAGCCGTTGTCATCGAGGAAATCCCTTCTGAGGATGTTGGCCGGGTCAAAGTGGACGGTGACGAGTGGCAGGCAGTGCTTTCCCGGGAAATACCGTCAGAGGAGCGCAGGGACATCCCGGCGGGAGAAAAAGTGGTCATAGTTTCCTATGACAGCATAATCCTTACGGTGAAGCCGGAATAACCACATGTTCAGCATAACACAAAAACTCTAAAATATGTCAGTAGGAACAATCGTATTGATCGTAATCGCCGCCATTGTGGTGGTTTACGTCTTGAGGGGAATCAAAATCATCCCCCAGTCAGAAACACGTGTCATAGAAAGACTCGGAAAATTCGACAGGGTTCTCGGTCCGGGAGTGCAGATTATATGGCCTATCATAGATAAAGCCAAGGTTGTGACTTCCCGCAAGATTGTATCTTCTCCTTTCGGAGGCGAGCCTGTACTTAAGGTTTCTTCATCCTCGGTAATTGATTTGAGGGAGCAGGTCTACGACTTCCCGAAGCAGACTGTCATCACTAAGGACAATGTCAGCACACAGATCAATGCGCTTCTCTATTTCCAGATTGTGGATGCGAAAAAGTCCGTGTATGAAATAGACAACCTTCCGAACGCAATCGAGAAACTCACCCAGACAACTCTTCGTAACGTCATCGGTGAACTTGAGCTCGACGAGACTCTCACATCCCGCGACACCATCAACTCCAAACTCCGTGCAGTCCTCGACGAGGCTACCAACAAATGGGGAGTCAAGGTGAACAGGGTCGAACTTCAGGACATCACCCCTCCGGACAGCGTGCGTGAATCGATGGAGATGCAGATGCAGGCCGAGCGTATGAGGCGTGCGGAGATTCTGCGTGCAGAAGGCGAAAAGAAGTCCGCAATCCTCAAATCCGAGGGCGACAAACAGTCGGAAATAAACAATGCGGAGGCTGAAAAGACGGCCCGTATTCTCCGTGCGGAGGGCGAGGCCCAGGCCAAGGTGCTTCAGGCTGAGGCTGAGGCGAACGCTATCCGTCTCGTGGCTGAAGCAGTCGCTTCCGCAAAGACTGACCCTGCAGCCTATATGCTGGCTGTCAAGTATATAGACACCCTCAAGGAAATGGTGAGCGGCAAGGACAACAAGACCGTCTATCTCCCATACGAAGCCTCCAACATGCTCTCCTCCCTCGGCAGCATCAAGGATATATTCAGTAAATAATTTCTTTCAGAAACAGCGCGTGGCCGGGGACTGATTCCCCGGCTTCGTTGCGTCTGCCCCGGCGGATGAGCCCTTCCATTTCGTCGGGTGTCATCCTGCCTCTTC
Source organism: uncultured Bacteroidales bacterium (assembly GCA_902461985.1). GTDB lineage: Bacteria > Bacteroidota > Bacteroidia > Bacteroidales > UBA932 > Cryptobacteroides. The sequence goes on from CABQAB010000038.1 coordinate 10,974, forward strand.
CGACTTCCACCATGGTGC
>CABQAB010000039.1 GCA_902461985.1 uncultured Bacteroidales bacterium
ATTTGCCGGCGGGCGGTGCGCCTGGAGTTCCCGTTTCATGAAGTCCATGGCCGGGGCAGCGTGCTCGAAGAAACGCCGGTAGCCTTCGCAGAGATAGTTCAGGCCGGGCTCGCCGTCGGAGGTGGTCGCAAAGCGGTTTTTCGGACATTCACCGTTGCAGGCGAAGAGATATTCACATTCCCGGCACTGGCGCGGGAGAGTCGTCACTTTTGCGTTGCCGAAGTCCTCCTCCCGTCTGCCGTACATCATTTCTATGAGGCTCCGTTCCATGATGTTGCCTAATTTGTATTCGGGGAACACGAAATGGTCGCAGGTGTAGACGTCTCCGTTGTATTCCATGACGCCTGCATGTCCGCAGGTTCTCGCCATCGTGCATACGCCGGGCTGTTCGCCCACCCAGTTGGCAAGTGTCGAGTCGAAAATCTGGATGAAATACCGGCCGACGTCATTCATCACCCATTCGTCGAAAATGGTGCAGAGGAAGTTTCCCCACTGTTCCGGCTTTACCGAAAACTCTGCAAGTGGAAGTTCGTTCCCGTCTGCCGGGCAGGCGAGTCTGCGTCCGTCGGCATGCGGCATGATGCGTTCGACAATAGGGGTGAACTGGATATAGTGACAGTTGATGTCCTTGAAAAACCGGTAGAATTCCAAAGGATGGTCGCCGTTGAAGTCGTTCACCACAGCCATGGCGTTCCACTCGACTCCGTAACGGTTGAGACATTCTATGCCTTTCATGACTCTCGCGAAAGAGGGTCTGCCGCCCACATTGTGCCTGTATCTGTCGTGGAAGCGTTCCGGCCCGTCGATTGACACTCCGACAAGCCAGTGGTTGTCCCTGAAAAACTGGCACCATTCGTCATTGAGCAGGGTCCCGTTGGTCTGTATGCAGTTGTCGACTGTCCTTCCCCGGGCATATTTCCTCTGGAGTCTGAGCACCTTGCGGTAGAATGACAGCGGAAGCAGCATGGCCTCGCCGCCGTGCCAGGTGAAGAGCACCTGCTGCATAGTCTGGGATTCGATGTACTGGCGTATATACTCTTCCAGAACTTCGTCGCTCATCTCGAATGTCCTCTGTCCAGGCTCCCTTTTGTAGAGCTTGTCCTTTTCAAGATAGTAACAATATTCACAGGCGAGGTTGCATGACGCCCCCGCCGGCTTGGCCATTACGTACAACGGCTTCGAGAATGGTGCTATCGTATCGCTCATACGCATTTCAATCCGCAAATTTACGAATTTCTGACGAACCCGGCCAATGTTCCGTCGATTCTGTCAAAATCCCGGTCTCGGCAATCCTCGGCGGCGGCACTCTCGAACTTGTCATGGGTCCCGTTCCGGCTTCCTGTCAGTGACCTTCAACGGTCGGTGTGGTTGTCATTAACATATTTTGTCCGCTGATATAAGAATATGTCAAAAGTTTTATGTACTTTTGCATCGAAAGTTATGAACAAGAGCGACATAATGACAATAAAGGCGGTATTGCTGTATATTATAAATCACAGCGATACTGATAGGCGTGATGTATATCGCATTGTAAAAACAGCGTATTATGCGCAGCAGATGCATTTCGCAGAGTGGGCCATGCCAATATTCAAGGATGATATCGCAGCCTTGCCATTTGGGCCTGTGCCGTCAAGTATCTACAATATCCTCAAACTTGCAAGGGGGGACGATAAAGTCCGTAATTTCATGGAATCCGGTCTTGATGCGGTTGCGGCCGCCATCGCTTTCGAGGACGAATACTATTCCGCAAAAGAATCTCCGGACATGGATTTTTTGTCAGAATCAGATATCGAGTGTTTGGATAAGGCTATCGAAAAAGTTGCGTCCATGACTTTTGAAGAGATTTGCGCAGACACGCACGGAGATGAGTGGAACAGAGTGCGCAACAATGGCGGTAGATTTATGGACAATCTCAATATTGCACGTGAGGGGGGCGCATCAGAGGAAGCGGTTGAATATCTTAAGGACGCCCTTGAACTTGACACAATTCTTGGATAGCATGTTGTTTCCTGAATCTGTAAGAAAGAAAAGCATCTTCAAGATGACTCTGCTCCCGGAGGATGGTGTGGTTCCTAAGCGTAAAGGTGAGAGTTCAAGAACAAAGTATTTCGTTATAATCGGAGTGGAGGATGATCGGATTATTGCCGGATCAGTTTTGATAAATTCGGTGATAAACGAAAAAATATTTTTCCGCATTGCAGAATTTCAGCATAGAATAACTCCTGCCAGTTACACTTTCCTGACAAAAGAAGAAAGTTATATTGATTGTTACAATATCATTGAAATATCCATCGACCGTATAATCAAAGATGCGGAATACATCGGAGAACTACTGGATGATGATTTTTCCTGCATAAAGAAATTGCTTCACAGGTCTCCGGCAATCAAACCTGCAATTTTGAAGAAGTATCATATGAAATAGAATTGGTCTCCATTTGTCCGGGATAACTGCCGGAGGGGCGGGCATTTCAAGGAACGAGATGTCCTCGCTTCTTGTGGAAGCTGTGAGATCTCTTTCTCCTTGCCGGAGGGGCCCTTGCAAGGGAAAGCCGGTCAGCGGGGCTGACCTGGGCTTTTGTTTTAACAATCTGCTTACAAGCAAGCTTGACGCGGATTGTTAAAACAAAAGCCCGAAATCTTGCGATTTCAGGCTTTCCCTTGCGGAGAGAACGAGATTCGAACTCGTGACACCCTTTAGGAGTGTACACGCTTTCCAGGCGTGCCTCTTCAGCCACTCGAGCATCTCTCCAATTGTATCTGCGCCGGGTGCTACCCGTAATGCAGCCCGGGACGTGTCCGGGGAGTGCAAAGTTAGAAAAAGTTTTGAATATTCTGCAATTTTTCTACCTTTGGAGCGCTTTCCGGACAGGAAAAAGACTCCGGACAGGGATGTTAAGTGATTTTTAGTACCTTTTCGATAAGCCGAGAGCAGAGGGAAACAAACCTTTCGATTAAGCCGAATCCAATGGAGCTCGCTCCAATTGGTGAGGCGAGAGAAAGTAGCTTATGAAATAAGAACTTTCACTATGCTGAGGCGAGAAAAGTGGCAATGATAGATTAAAGATATGGATGCAGCTGGTATTGTGGCGATTGTGCTTGCCGTGTTGGGACTTGTGGGGAGTTTTGCTCCGGTGCTGCCGGGACCTCCCCTGAGCTGGTGCGCATTGTTGAGCCTGTATTTCTCGAAAAGTCTTGACGAACCGTTCACCATGACCGCACTGTTCGTGTGGCTGGCGGTTTTCGTAGTGCTGACAGTTCTGGACTATGTCCTTCCGGCGAAATTTACGAAAATGTCGGGAGGACACAAAGCATCCGAGAGGGGAGCGCTGATAGGGATGTTCGCCGGTATTTTTCTGACTCCGGTCGGGATGGTAGCCGGCAGTTTCATAGGCGCGTTTCTCGGGGAGTACATCTTTGAGAAACAGGATGCCGCGACATCGCTGAAGATTGCGCTCTGGTCGTTCGTCGCCTTCATCCTGACAACCGGACTGAAAGCGATTGCCGCCTGCATAGTCATCTGGCAGGTGCTCGCGCATCTTTTCTGAGTCAGGCGTCGCATCGGAACAGGGTGATTTTCAAGCCGCCTTCGCATCGGAACAGAATGATTCAGAATCGGAACTTCGAAATCAGACAATCTATATAATCAAACAATCAACAATATGAATTTCACCAAAACATTATCAGCGACAATCGCCCTCATGGCTTTGCTGTCTTGTGAGAGTCATCATGTGCGTACAGTCAGCGACATTGAGACAGACTGCAGCGTAATCCCCTATCCGCAGAGATTGGAGCAGTCCAAAGGGGCTTTGCTTATGGACAATTCCCTTATCAGTGTTTCCAGAGAATTTGAAGAGCGCACGATAGAGCAAGTCCGCGCGTTCGCCGGACGTCTTGCCGTAAGCACAGGCAGCCGTATCGCAGTAAAGACATTTGACGTCACTCCGGCAAAGGGAACGTCCCTCTCATTCATATATGACGGGAGTCTCGCAGACGAAGCCTACACTTTGAAAGTGGACGAAAACGGAGCGGTAGCCAAGGCCTCTTCCCACAACGGTGTCATATACGCAATCGCAACCATCCGTCAGCTGCTCCCGGCAGAGAATTTCGCATCGGAGAAAACCGAAGGCGTCGAGTGGGCCCTGCCGTTCTGCTCCATCGAGGATGCTCCGGAATATGCCTACAGAGGCGTAATGCTCGACTGCGCCCGCCACTTCTTCACGGTTGAAGAGGTGAAACGCCTTATAGACGCGATGGCGGAATACAAGCTCAACCGTTTCCATTGGCATCTCACCGACGACCAGGGATGGCGGATTGAAAGCAAGAAATATCCTAAACTCACAGAAATAGGAAGTATGCGTTCCGGCACCATGGTCGGAAGGGACTGGAGCAGCGACGACAAGATTCCCCACGGAGGCTACTACACCCAGGAACAGTTGAAGGAAGTCGTAGCCTATGCCTGGGACAAGGGCATCACCATAGTTCCGGAAATCGATCTTCCGGGCCATATGGTTGCGGCAATGGCTTCCTATCCGGAACTCGGATGTACAGGCGGCCCTTATGAAGTCCTTAAGATCTGGGGTGTCGCAGACCAGGTGCTGTGTGCCGGCAAAGACGCTACATATAAATTTCTTGATGACATACTGACCGAAGTCGCAGACATCTTCCCGGGTGAACTCTTCCATATCGGCGGTGATGAATGTCCAAAGGTGGAATGGGAGAAATGCCCTGACTGCCAGGCTAAAATCAGGGAACTCGGACTTGAGGACAGGAACGGCGTGAGCGCGGAGCAGTACCTCCAGAACCATGTGACCCACCATGTCCAGAAGACCCTCGCCGCAAAGGGCAAGAGAATCATCGGCTGGGACGAGATTACCGAAGGCGAACTGGACAAGAACTGCTCCGTAATGTGGTGGCGTGGCTGGCTTCCTGTCGAAGAGTCCCTGTGCAAATACACCGCAGAGGGTTATGACGTCGTGATGACTCCTACACGTTATTTCTACATTGATTACGCCCAGTCCACCGACAAGGAGAAAGAGCCGGTGTCATTCGATTCCCTCCTTACCATCGAGACAATGTATTCCTTCGACAAAGACCAGAATCTGACTCCGGAACAGCGTGCCCATGTGAAAGGAGTGCAGGCAAATCTCTGGACAGAGTACGTCAAGACATGGGACCATGCCGAGTATATGCTCTTCCCTCGTGCGATGGCTCTGAGCTGCATAGCATGGGACGGTCAGGAAAGGCCTGATTTTGAGACCTTTATGAACGAAGTCGAGTCTCACCAGTTCCGAATCCTCGACAACTGGGGCTACAACTATCGTGGCAAAGGCGACAAATAGTCGGAAACGGTTTCAGATAGAAAGCAGAAACAACAGCAATGGAAGAAAATCCTTGAGTTCTTTTTTTAGCAATTCAAGGGTTTTCTTTTTGTACCGGTTTATGGACTTCTCGCTCAAATTGAGTTCGGCGGCGATTTCGGCCTGAGTCTTGTCTTCCACAAATGATTTCAGAAAGACCGAGCGGTACTCCGGAGGCATATTCTCTAAAGTTTCATGCAGGACGCGGTAAAGCTCTTCGAGGGAATATACGCTGTCAGGTCCGGCGGCCATGGCCTCGTCAAGATTCTTCAGACTGTCTTCGTATGCTGTCTTGTGCCTGTGATGCTTGAGATAATTAAGGCATGAATTCTTGACCGACATCTTGATATACGCCATGCAGGCCTCGGAGTCAAGATCAATGCTGCCGATTCTGTTCCACATATTGGTGAAGACTTCGGACACAATGTCCTCGCAGACAGTGGCATCCGTCAGAAATCTCCGGGCGTACAGACAGAAGGAGGGGTAATATCTTGAATATAACTCCCTGAACAGTCTTTCCTTGGACTTTATGCTGCCTGTCATTGCCATTCTCTGAAATCGAGCCGTCAAATGTAATAATATTTTTAGATGTAATAATATTTTTTTGTTTTTTCTGTCCGTTTTTCAAAACTCAGTTGTATTGTTTATAGATGACTATGATATGAATAATCCGGAAACAGACAAAACCGTCAATGGGGCAAATGAAATCCTGTCAGCCATAAGGTATATGGAATCCATTGACACGGAAAAGGCTTGTGAAGAAAGCCTGGATACTATAAGACGACAGCGCAGACTCGCCCGGAGGAACGTGCTGCTCAGAATTGCGGCCTGTCTTTCCCTGCCTCTTGCAGTCGCGACGGCAGTGCTTGCTTATGTCCATTTCTTCCCGTCAGAGAGCGAACGCTACGCGACCGTGACTTCCCCTGTCGGGGCTGTAATCGAATATGAACTTCCGGACCATTCCAAGGTGTGGCTCAATTCAGGAAGTACCCTGAGCTATCCCGTTACGTTTTCACGCAAAAGCCGTCAGGTGAGACTGGACGGCGAGGCCTATTTCTCAGTGGAGGCAAATCCTGACAAGCCGTTCTTTGTCCGGACGTCCGACGACATCAGCGTGAAAGTCTACGGAACAAGATTCGTGGTTTCAGCCTATCCGGATGATGCCTTCATAAGTACGACACTCGAAAGCGGAGCCGTGAGCATGGAGGTCGGACTCGGGGAAACGAACCATAGTGTGCAGCTGCAGCCGGGCGACAGGGCCACGTTCAGCAAGACTACCGGAATCATAGAGAAAACGAGGGTGAATACCTATGACTATACCGCATGGCGGGAAGGCAGACTCATTTTCAGAAACGCAACCCTCGGGCAGATTTTCAACAGCTTGGAGCACAAGTTCGGAGTCCGGATTGTTGTGAATGGCAACCGGGAACATGAAGAACGCTACCGTGCGACGTTCCGTAACGAATCTCTCGACCGTACCCTTGACTATCTTTCCCGCATCGCCAATTTCTCATGGGACAGCGAAGATGACGGACATATTGAAGTCAGGCTTCATTAAGGCGCTTCCAGACCACTGAACTGAATGACATTACAACTAATCAATAAATGAAAACCAGACACAAATTGTTATCTCTGCTACTGTCGGCGATAGCCTTTATCGCGGTTTCTCTCCATACGGCCCATGCACAGCAGGTGCGCGAACCGTTGCAGACGAAAGGCATGACAGTAGGGCAGGTGCTCGACATGATCGAAGCGAATTCCGATTATGTCTTTTTGTACAAGGAGTCTGAAATAGACCCTTCGAGGGTGGTTTCGGCGACGGTCACATCAGTCAAAATCAACGACATTCTTTCGGTAGCCTTCAGCGGCACGGATGTCAGCTGGAACATAGTGGACAAACAGATTGTCCTGTCAGTCGGCAAGGCCAGACCGTCGGTACAGAGCGGCGAGCCGGAGAAAATCACAGTCAGTGGAGTGGTTGCGGACGACACAGGCTACCCTGTCATCGGGGCAGGAGTCCTGCTAAAGGGCACTACCACCGGAACCATGACCGATATTGACGGAAATTTCTCGCTATCAGTGCCCAAGGGCAGGACCGTAGAGGTGTCTTCCCTCGGTTATGCAAACTATGAGTTCGCGGCTGATTCGGAGGCTCCCCTCAACATCATTCTCAAGCCTGACACTCAGGTCCTTGACGAAGTGGTCGTGACTGCGCTCGGCATCAAGAGGGCTACCAAGGCCCTGAGTTATAATGTCCAGGAAGTAGCTTCCGAGAAGATTACTGCAGTCAAGGACCCTAACTTCATGAATTCGCTTTCCGGAAAAATAGCCGGAGTGAATATAAATGCATCGTCAAACGGACCGGGGGGGGCAGCGCGCGTAGTGATGAGGGGAGTGAAGTCCATCAGCAGAAGCAACCAGGCTCTGTATGTGGTGGACGGAGTTCCCATTTCCAATTCCGGCGGTGACATCGGCACGGAAGCAGGCGGAGCTGAAAATGCCGCACAGCCCGGTGGTGAGGGCATATCCGACCTTAACCCGGAAGACATAGCTTCCATTTCAGTGCTCAGCGGTCCTGCTGCATCTGCGCTTTACGGCTCGAATGCGGCCAACGGCGTCATCCTCATAACCACGAAAAAAGGCGAGGAGGGCAAGGTGAAGGTGAATTTCTCCAACAACACTACCTTCAGCACCCCTTTCAGGATGCCCGAATTCCAGAATGAATACGGCAACCGTCCCGGAGAGTTCATGAGCTGGGGAGCGAAAGGGACTGCCTTGGCATACAATCCGGCGGACTTTTTCCGGACCGGTTCCAACGTGAACAACTCACTTTCCGTGTCAATCGGAAACGCGAGGAACCAGTCCTATATCAGCGTGTCCTCCAACAATTCGCAGGGCATACTTCCCAATAACGACTACAACCGCTACAATTTCACTTTCCGCAACACCACCAGGTTCCTCGATGACAAGATGACTTTAGATGCTTCAATCAACTATGTCATCCAGGACCAGAAGAACATGGTCTCCCAGGGAAGATACCACAATCCGCTCATAATGACCTATCTATGGCCTCGCGGAGAAGATTTCGACGAGGTTCGCATGTACAGGGAGTGGGATTCTTCGAGGAACATATATGTCCAGAGATGGAACTGGGACAATGTCTTTGACACGTCCATCGGCAATCCCTATTGGGAAATGTACGAACAGGAACGCTCAAGCCGAAAGAACCGCTATATCATCAACGCGGGGCTTTCCTACGATGTGCTTGACTGGCTCAACATTGCGGCCAGAGTCCGTTTCGACAACACCCTCACCAATTCGGAAAACAAGTTTGCGGCATCTTCCGTGGACTACTGGACTGAGGGCAGCAAGACTGGCTACTACTCACAGAACCGTGCGGACTTCCGGCAGGCCTATGCCGATATCCTTCTCAATATAAACAAGTCATGGGATGACTGGTCGCTGTCTGCGAATATAGGCGGCAACTGGTCTTACGAACACGATTCGGCAAACGGCTATGGCGGCGGACTTTCACTTATCCCGAATGTCTACAATGTCTACAACATCGACCGCAGTCTCGGTGCGCCAACGCAGAGCAACTATAAGAGAATGGAATTTGCCGCTTTCGGAAGTGCGGAAGTCGGATTCCGGAGCATGCTGTTCCTTACTCTTACGGCCCGTAACGAATGGTCTTCCACTCTTGCCAACACATCCCGGCTTTCCTATTTCTTCCCGTCGGTGGGACTTTCCGCAGTCATCTCCCAGATGGCGCAGATGCCTTCGTGGCTGGATTTCCTGAAAGTGAGGGCATCATGGGCCGATGTCGGCTCTCCGCTTCCGGTCAACCTCACCGGTACGTCCTATATCTGGAATTCCGGCACCCAGAGCTGGGTGCTTCCGGCCTACAGGCCCCTGACAATGCTTTATCCGGAGAAGACTTCTTCATGGGAGGCAGGACTCGACTTCCGTTTCCTGAAGCATTTCAGTTTCGACCTCACATGGTATCTCTCCGACACCAAGAACCAGACCCTTTCAGTCAACACCTCAGCTGCGGCAGGCGGCTACACCCAGATGTATGTCCAGACCGGAAACGTGCGGAACTGGGGATTCGAGGCTTCACTCGGCTATAATGCTTCATGGAGCGACTTCTTCTGGGACGGCAGCGTGACGTTCAGTGCCAACCGCAACCGCATCACCGAACTTCTTGACGATTACTACGACCCTGTGACAGACGCCCATTACAGCGTCAGTGAACTCCGTATGGGGTCCAACTACCTTGTCAAGGGCGGTTCCATGGGAGATGTATATTCTACGAAGGAATTCGCCCGCGACCCTGAAGGCAATATCGCAATCGACTCGTCCACCGGCAACGTCAAGACCGTGGATCTGGGCGACAACCCTCTGAAACTCGGTTCGGTGTTGCCAGACGCGAATCTCGGATGGTCGAACTCATTCTCCTGGAAGGGCGTCAGCCTCAATATCCTCTTCACGGCCAGAATCGGTGGCATAGCAATATCCCCTACGCAGTCGTTCCTCGACTATTACGGAGTGTCAAAAACTTCCGCAGATGCGAGAAACGCGGGAGGAATAAGAGTCAATGGCGGTCTGGTGGATGCCGAGGGCTATTACAGAGTGGCAAAGGACGTGCTTTCGGAATACACCTATGACGCGACGACTGTCCGTCTTCAGGAACTTTCCTTAGGCTATACCTTCCCTTCAAAATGGTTCAAGGACAAGATGAATCTCAGATGTTCGGTTATCGGCAGAAACCTCTGGCTGATATACTGCAAGGCTCCTTTCGATCCTGAGACGACGGCTTCGACCGGAACATACAACCAGGGGTACGACTACTTTATGTCACCGAGCCTCAGAAATGTCGGTTTCAGCGTAAACATTGAATTCTAAACAGTTGTGAATATGAAATCTATATATAGAATATTGGGCGCGGCTTTATGCCTTTCCGTTGCGGTTTCATGCCAGGATCTGTTTTCCGACATCAACCGCAACCTGGACGGGGTTACGGAAGAAGAACTCACCCGCGACAACAACATAATCGGCGCACTCTTCCCGAACATGGAGGCCCTTATCGTGCCCGTGGCTGCATACGGCCCTTTCCAGCATTGCGAAAGCCTTACGGGAGACGTCTACGGGCGTATGATGATGTCCGTGAAGGATGACTGGGCAGGAGAGTTCTCCTACTACACCTATGACGGCACCCACTGGCTTGACAACCCTTTCACTTTC